>JBEBRF010000134.1:0-5932 GCA_040394975.1 Aequorivita soesokkakensis | reverse complement strand
GTGAGAAGTGAGAAGTGAGAAGTGAGAAGTGAGACAAAAATCACAATAATTCAAATGCATATTATGAAAAAATATCTTGTTATCGCTTTTTTGGTGATTGTTGCAATTGTTGTTATTTACTTAACTTTTGTTATCGCTTACATCAAAATAATGATTGGTGCCATTTTGTTGGGTATTTCGGCAATTGCACTTTTGGCGGTTTGGTTTATGTGGAAAATTAAAGACTGATTATGCGAAAGGATATTGAAATTTCCATGGCCGAAAACGTGCATATTGTTGCCATAAAGGAACGGGACAAAGAGTTTACCGGCCAGCAATGGAACGTTTATTTGGTAAATAATCGAAACGATGAAATTACCACTGTTTTGGTGCTGTCCCGCGGAAAAAGTGATGATAGAAAAACGTCAACTTTACGCCACGGTTTGGGAAATTTGTTGCCAAAAACTTCTGCAAAAGTTGAATTTATTCCCACCGAAGTCTTGGGTTTTACCAATGAATATTTGCTCACCTTTTTCGCTGAAAATAAACTTTTTGAACGGAAATTCGTTTTTGTCCCAAACAGTATTTCCGAAGAAAATGTGGTTGAAATTCCCGTTTTGGAAAGTGACGGAATTTTGGCGAAATAATTTTTGTGATGTTAAAAGTTGAAATCAATTCCTTTTCCTATTCTGAAAAAACCATTTTAAAAAACATCCATTTCACGCTGAAACCCGGCGAACATCTCAGTATTCTTGGCGAAAGCGGTTGCGGAAAATCTACACTTTTACATCTCGTTTATGGCTTGCTGCATTTGGAAAACGGTTCCATTTTTTACAACGAAAAAAAACTGCTCGGCCCAACCAAAACATTAATTCCCGGCGAACCTTTTATGAAACTTGTGGCGCAGGAATTCAATATTATGCCATTTTCAACGGTTGCCGAAAACCTGGGTTCCCACCTTTCACGTTTGGATGAAGAAAAAGATGAAAGGCGAATTGACGAATTGTTGGAAGTTGTTGAAATGGAAACCTTCAAAAATACACTTGTAAAAAATCTCAGCGGCGGACAAAAACAGCGCGTAGCTTTGGCGAAAGCCTTGGCAAACGAACCCGAAATTCTTTTGTTGGACGAGCCTTTCAGTAATATTGATGTATCCCGGAAAAATAAATTGCAGCGAAAAATCTTCAATTATCTGAAAGAAAAAAACATAAGTTGCATCACCGCAACCCACGACAGCGAAGAGGCTTTGGCGTTTTCAGATCAAATTTTAATGTTGAAAGACGGCACCGAGGAACTGTTCGGCCCGCCCGAATTTATTTATAAAAATGTTTCGAACGAATATCAAGCTGGGTTTTTCGGCGACGCGGATCTGCTTCCAAAAAGTGTTTTTTCTTCCGAAACTACTTCAGAAAAAATAATTGTATTTCCCCATCAATTGGAAATTTCCGAAGAAGAAACCCAACTGAAAGTGACCGTAATAAAATCCTATTTCAAAGGAAATTTTTATTTAATCGAGGCTAATTTTAAAGGCAAAACGATGTTTTTCAACAACTCTTTTTCGTTGGAAAACGGTGCGGTTTTATATTTAAAAAGTTCGAAAAAAACTTAAACCACAACAATCATTTTCCCTTTATTTTTTCCTTCGAACAAATCAATAAAAGCCTGCGGAATATTATCAAACCCCTCAACCACCGTTTCCAAATACGTTAGCTTATCCTCCTCCATCCATTGTGCCAACTGCTTTTGGGCGGGCCCGAAATCCTTTACAAAATCGCGGACAATGAACCCCTGCATTAAAATTCTATTTTTAATGAGCAACGGCTCCACCCGCGGGCCGGTCTGAATTTCGGTTTGGTTGTAAAGCGAAATGGCGCCACAATTTATTACCCTTCCGTATTCGTTCATATTGGCAAGTGCGGCGTCCAAAATTGGGCCGCCCACGTTGTCAAAATAAACATCAACGCCATCGGGACAGGCTTCGGAAATGGCTTTTTTCATATCCTTGGCGGTCTTGTAATTTATGCCCGCATCAAACCCAAATTTCTCTTGAATTCTATCAATTTTTTCTTCGCTGCCTGCAATGCCAACCACACGGCAACCCTTTATTTTACCGATTTGTCCCGCAATACTTCCAACGGCTCCGGCTGCTGCCGAAACCAAAAGCGTTTCGCCGTTTTCAAGTTTTCCAATCTTTTTTAAACCTAAATATGCAGTCATTCCCGTTAGCCCCAAAATTCCCAAATAGGCTTTTAGCGGAGCATTTTTGTTATCCACTTTGTTCAATCCCGTTCCGTTTGAAGTTTGGAATTGTTTCCATTTAAGCATGCCATTTACAAAATCACCTTTTTTGAAATTGGTATTGTTGGATTCCATAACCTCTGCAATAATGCCGGATTCCAAAGGTTTTGCAACTTCAAAAGGCGCAATGTATGATTTCTCGTCGCGCATCCTTCCGCGTAAATATGGATCTACGGATACGTATTTTGCCTTCAATAAAATTTCGCCCTCTTTTGGTTGAGGAATTTCTTCTACGATAAATTCAAAATCTTTCAGTGATGGCCTGCCCTGCGGGCGATTTTTTAGCAGAATAACTTTGTTCATGGGGCAGATTTATTTCGGTTTTTATAAATTTAAAACATATAAGCCAATTACCGCAGCGCACAATATTTTTTAACAATCTTACATTTCTGAAAAGATTAACGAACTTAGCCTTTGGGCGCAATATCTTTGCAACCTCAAATAAACAATAGCTTTTGAAATTCCTAAAAAATATAGAGGGTCCGGCCTTTAAAGAACTTTCAGAATATTTTAAAAGTACTGATTTTTCAAGGGCCATCCTTTTGGGAATTGCGCTCACCGTTCCCATAATTTTTGGGATCAAAATGGGTATTCTTCCGGTGGGCATAACCATTACTGTGGGTGCCATGCTCGCCTCGCCCAGTGATGTGAGCGGCAGCATTCGCCATAAAATTAGTGGGATTCTGTTTGCAACTTTGTTGGCGATGATCGTGAGTTTGGTTGGTGGTTATCTGCATTTTGCCTATTGGTTACAATTTCCCATTCTGGGCGGTTTAATGTTCTGCATTTCCTATCTCGCCATTTATGGATTTCGAGCTTCACTGATAAGTTTTTCGGGGCTTTTTGCTTTGGTGCTCAGCTTTTCATACGTCGCCGAGGAAATGCAGCCGTTTGAAAGAATGCTGCTAATTGGCATTGGGGGGCTTTGGTATGCGGCACTTTCAATGCTTTGGCATTTTATTTTTCCGAAAGCGCCAACGGAATATTATCTTTCGAAAACATTAAAACTTACGGCAGATTATGTAAGAACGCGGGGCGAACTCGTGGGCGAAACCGAAGCCCGTACAGAGCTTTTAAAAAAATTGCTAACCACCCAAACCGAACTAACCACAGCCCATGAAACGCTTCGCGATATTTTAATTTCCACCCGAAAAGGTTCCGGAAAATCTGAATATGAAGGGAAACGCATGTTGATTTTTGTGGAATTGGTGGATATGCTTGAACTGGCAATGGCTAACCCAGTAAACTATTCTTCAACGGATGAATATTTTGCCCAGAAAAACGAACAGTTGAAAGATTTTCAGGGACTACTTTTCGCGATGAGCAGTCGGTTAAATGCAATAGCGGAAAATCTTTCTACGCCCACAAAACTTCGAAAAAGCCACAAGATTGAAGAATTTCAGCAAAGAATCAAACAGGGAATTTCTGAAATTTCTCCCGAGGAAACTAATGCTTTTGACGAAAATCTGGTGATGCTCAAAAACCTTTTCAAATATCAAAAGGAACAAATAAAAAAGATAGAAAAAATTGAATGGCTGTTGAAAAATCCGGCGCGCCGTGAAATTTCATTATTGAAAAAAGAAGATTCGCGAAGGTTTTTGACGAAACAGAATTACGATTTTGAAATTTTGGTCGAAAATTTCAACATGCGCTCCCCCATTTTTAAACATTCGCTTCGGCTTGCCGTAATGACGATGGTTGGCTATGGCGTGGGTATTTTTTTCACCGTGCAAAACCCGTATTGGATTTTGCTTACGTTAATAGTGATTATGCGCCCAACTTTTGGGCTCACAAAAACACGTTCAAAAGAAAGAACAATTGGCACATTGCTTGGCGGAGCGCTGGCGGTGGGCATTGTTTTGCTCACCCAAAATACCACGGTTTACGCTATTTTGGCCATCGTTTCGCTGATTATTGCCTTTTCCATGGTGCAGCGTAATTACAAGGCTTCGGCCACTTTTATCACGCTGAGTGTGGTTTTTATTTACGCGCTTTTGCAGCCCGATATTTTTAATGTAATCCAATATCGAGTAACCGATACGCTCATTGGTGCAGGGCTGGCAACTGTGGGAAACTTGCTGCTCTGGCCGGCATGGGAAATCCACGGAATGCAAAAAACCTTGTTGGAAACCATTAAGGCAAATAGAATTTATTTGGAAGAAATCATTGGGTATTACAACAAAAAAGGAAGTATTCCCGCTGAATACAAAGTAGCCCGAAAAAAGGCGTTTTTGGAAATGTCGCACCTTAGCGCAGCTTTTCAACGGATGACGCAGGAGCCAAAATCGAAACAGAAAAATCTGGATAAAGTTTATGAAATTGCCGTTTTGAACAATACTTTTTTGTCTTCGTTGGCGTCATTGAGCACTTATATTTTAAACAACCCGACCACTCCGGCATCGGAAAATTTCAATAAGGTTTCCTCAAAAATTTTCCAAAATCTGTTGGAAGCCGAAAGTGTTCTAAAACAAGTTATTTCCGACGAATCCGAAAAAACCGACACGGATGCCGATGACTTTTTCGAAACCACATTTGGAAAGAAAATCATTTTTTCAGAAGTAGAAAATAAACAACGAAAAGAAGATGATTTCCAATCAAAAATTGAAGAAGCACATTTGGTGAGCGAGCAGATGAAATGGTTGCTGGCCATGAGTAAAAAAATGGCAAAACTTTTAAGGGAAATGGAGTTTTAAATAGTGCTATTCTACATTTGTAATTTTATAAGAAATCCCATTTAAATTGAATTCATCACCCTTTTTCTTCCCAGAAATAAGCAAGCCAACCGGTGAATTTAATGCAACGCACAGATAATCTGTGTCGGCAATACGGATAGTGCCAATGGAAAGGCTGATGAAATAGGTAAACCTATCGGTATAAACCAAGCTTCCCAACCGTGCGTAATCTGAGGTTGCGTTTATATCAATTTTTTGTAGCACAAGTACTACCTTTTCTATTTCGAGCAGTTGTTTTCCCGCATTCTCACGGTCAATTTGCAGCATTGCCCGTCCCGTTTCGTGCTTGTCGCCACTGCTGTTTTTGGATTCTTCCATTAATGAATCCTCAATATCGGCAATGGTTTGTTTTATTTTGGAATAGCGGTTTTCAACCTGTTTTTGGCAGTGTTGCAGCAATTCGGTCTTAATTTCTACTGCGGTCATTTTTTCCCTTTTGTTTTCTTTTTGTCTTCCTTAGGTTCTTGTTTTTCCAATATAAATGGCCCATAATACCGCATTTGCCGTACAATCCACTGTGTGCGCCGTGCAACATACGGTCCGGGGGGATTGGCCCTGTAACGTTGGGGACTGGGCAAAATTGCGGCTATTGCGGCGGCATTTTCAGCGCGAAGATTTTTGGCAGATTTCTTAAACCAATATTGTGAAGCAGCTTCGGCACCAAAAACGCCGTCGCCCATTTCAACACTGTTCAAATACACTTCCAAAATGCGCTCCTTGCTCCAAAGTGTTTCGATTAACAGGGTGAAATACGCTTCAAGCCCTTTTCGAAACCAAGTTCTATCGGGCCATAAAAAAGCATTTTTAGCGGTTTGTTGCGAAATGGTGCTTCCGCCACGAAGTTTTTTCCCTTTTTCATTATTCTTCAAAGCTTTCTCAATCGCTTCTCTATCAAAACCATTATGGCTCAAAAACGTTTGGTC
>JBEBRF010000133.1:0-5959 GCA_040394975.1 Aequorivita soesokkakensis | reverse complement strand
GTGGGAACATATACACTTGATGAGCTTTTGGAAAACAAAGCGCAAATTGCGAAAGCCGTGTTTGAAGACACAAAGACGGCCGCGGCCAAGTTGGGTGTAGCAGTTTTGAACTGCGGTATCCGTGATGTAATTTTGACCGGTGAAATGAAGGATATCATGAACCAAGTATTGGTGGCGCAAAAGAAAGCACAAGCCAACGTAATCACGAGGCGTGAAGAAACCGCTTCTACTAGAAGCTTGTTGAACACTGCCAAATTGATGGAAGAAAACGAAATGCTTTACAAACTGAAAGAGATGGAATTTGTGGAAAATATCGCCGATAAAATTGGTGAGATCACAGTTTCCGGAAACGGAGGTATGGTAAAACAGCTAAAGGAAATATTTGCTTCTGGTAAATAACCTACTTCAAAAGGTCGTCCAAAAGGGCGGCCTTTTTTATCTGCTATTTGTGGGTTCATTATTAAATGATTTTTTCAACCACAATTTCTTATCATAAAAAGTAATCCGGATACCGAGCAAAAGTACAATTCCGCCCAAAATCATCTGTAAACTTATCTCTTCACCAATAAAAAGCCACGCCAAAATAGTAGTCAAAACCGCTTGGCCCAAAAGGCTCACCGAAACGCGTGTTGCCCGCATATGTTTGGTTGCATAACCCAAAAGAAGCCAAGCCAACAGTTGACAAACCAGCCCTTGAATAACCAAAACAAACCATCCCATATTACTGAAACCGGAAAAAGGTTGACCGATAAAATAACTCAAAATTGCTAAAAAAACTGCGGAAGAAAGGGTGCTGATTGTTATAAACGGAAGCACCTCAACTTTATAAAGCACGTGCTTGCTGAGCAACATATAAACAGCATAAAACATTCCCGAAAGTATTGCAAACACAAAGGCGAGGTCAAAATCCAAGTCAACAAAAAACCGAAAACCCACTAACATTATCATTCCAAAAATGGCAATTGCGGTGCCTATCCAAAAATTGGGTGTCGGTTTATTTTTTAGGAAGAAAAACGCACCAACGCCCACCCAAACCGGCGAAAGATTGGTAAGCAAAGTAGCTTGTGTAGCCGTAGATTCCTGAATTGCGATATTCCAAACCGCAACATCGGCCGCGAAAATAGCGCCGCACAAAACCGTGAGCAATAAAATTTTTAACGATGGAATTTTAAGTTTTCCCGTCAAAACAGTGAACGGAACTAATAGTGCCGCGGCAATTGCCATTCTGTAAAACGCCGAAATAACCCCCGGCGACAAGCTGAGTTTTACTAAAATTGGGAAAATGGAAATACAAATAATTCCAATGACAAGGGCAATTCTCGGTTTTGTCATAAAATTGAAATTGAGCAGCTAAAAATAAAACCGTAAAATTAATCCTTAATAATCCTTGTTCGATTACACAAGTCAACATTTGGAAATAATTAACGCACTTTATAATTTGTGAAGTTTCAATTGAATTCGTTTTCGCGGAACATCGACATCCAAAACTTTTACGATAATTTGTTGGTGCAAATGCACGTGCTCATTCACATCTGAAACAAAGGAATCTGAAAGATTGGAAACGTGAATTAGGCCACTTTCCTTAATTCCAATATCAACAAAACAGCCAAAATTAGTGATGTTGTTTACAATTCCGGGCAGCAACTGGCCTTCCCGCAAATCGTTCATGGTTTTAATATTTTGATTGAAAGTGAAAACCTTTGCTTCCTCTCGAATATCCAAACCCGGTTTTTCGAGTTCTTTTAAAATATCTTTTAAAGTGGGAAGTCCAACTTTTTCCGAAATGTATTTTTCCGGATTTATTTTTTGAAGAAGTGCTTTGTTTCCTATCAATTCAGAAACCTTTACTTTTTCGTCCTTCGCCATTTTTGAAACCACCGCATAACTTTCCGGATGCACGGAAGAATCATCCAACGGGTTTTTACCATTTTTAATTCGAAGAAATCCGACCGCTTGTTCAAAAGCTTTTCCGCCCAAACGCGGTACATTTTTTATTTCTTCCCGGCAAGAAAATGCACCGTTCTCCTCCCGATAATTCACCACATTTTCAGCCAATTTTGGCCCGATTCCCGAAACATAACTCAACAACGGAACGCTTGCCGTATTTATATTTACGCCAACGGAATTCACGCACAATTCCACCGAAGTGTCCAGCGAACTCTTCAATTTAGTTTGATCCACGTCGTGCTGATATTGCCCAACGCCGATGGATTTTGCGTCAATTTTCACCAATTCCGCCAACGGATCCTGCAAACGGCGACCGATGGAAACCGCGCCGCGGACGGTAACGTCGTAATCCGGGAATTCATCGCGTGCAATTTTGGATGCCGAATAAATTGACGCGCCAGCTTCGCTCACAACAAAAACTTGGATGGGGTTTTTAAATTGGATTCGTTTTATAAACTGCTCCGTTTCGCGGGAAGCCGTGCCATTTCCGATTGCAATTGCCTCGATTTTATGGGCATCGGTGAGCGAGCTGATTTTTTTCATCGCGCCTTTTGTGTCGTTTTTTGGCGCGTGCGGATAAATGGTTTCGTTGTGCTGCAAATTTCCCTGCGCATCGAGGCAAACGATTTTACAGCCAGATTTAAAACCCGGATCAATTGCCAAAACCCGCTTTTCACCCAAAGGCGAACCGAGCAAAAGTTGCTTTAAATTTTTAGTGAAAACATTAATTGCCGTTTCATCAGCTTTTTCCTTTGCGGAAGTTAAAATTTCATTGGAAAGTGCCGGAAACAAAAGACGTTTGTAGCTATCTTCAATCGCTAATTTTATTTGTTTTGAAGCGGAATCGTTTGATTTTATGATGCGTTCCTCAATTTTCGAAATCGCTTTTTCGTCGTCAATTTCAATCTTATTTCGAATAAATCCTTCCGAAGTTGCGCGAAGAATCGCTAACAATCTGTGCGACGGAATTTTTTTCAGCGCTTCATTCCAATCAAAATAATCACGGAATTTCTGGGCTTTTTCGTCCTCTTCAAATTTTTTGACCACTTTCGTGGAAATGATCGCAAAACGCTCCAACTGATTGCGAAGCAAATTCCGAACGTCTATTCGTTCGTTGATCCATTCGGCAATAATGTGGCGCGCGCCTTCCAAAGCTGCTTCTTCGGAATTTACTTCGCCTTTCACATATTTTAATGCAATTGAAGAAATATCAGAAACATTTTGCGCCATTATTATTTTCGCCAACGGTTCCAAACCGTTTTCGCGCGCAGTGTCTGCCTTTGTTTTTCGCTTCTTTTTGTAAGGCAAATACAAATCTTCCAAAGTGATTAAATCTGTAGCTTCCTCTATTTTTTTCCGAAGATCCGCGGTCAAAATTTGCTGCTCGTCCAAAGATTTTAGGATTGTCGTTTTACGCTTTTCCAAAGCCTCAAACTGATCCTTAAATTTTACGATTTCGCCAATTTGAACCTCATCCAGATTATGGGTCAACTCTTTTCTGTAGCGGGAAATAAATGGGATTGTACAGTCCTCGTTTAAAAGATTTACTGTGTTTTGGACGCTTTTTTGGGAGAGGTGGGTTTGGGAGGATATATAAGAAATTAAAGAATATTGCATACTTACATTTTAATAATCTTTAATAATTTTTCTTTCAAATTATAATATGAAAAGTAAACTTTTCCTCCGTGTATAAAGACATCTTCAGCGGACTCGTATTGAATATCTTTTTTGAATTCCTTTATTCTATCAAAAATATTCTCGTTTTCTTCTTTCTCAACATAGTTGAAATCCGCATCCAAATGAGTGTTAAAAAATGTGGATTTTGTAGATGAATAGGTGGAATAGGAATAAAACGTAGGATTAATATATGTGGTTGAAACACTTGGAATTCCTCCAGATGCAGATATTGTTGTATTATAATCACCACCCATCATGCCCATACCGCCTCCCTTTAATTCTATATAACCGCCAATGGTAAAATGATATAGATTGTTATCTCTATAACCAGTAATCCCAATATTGCCTGATGAAACTTTTCGCAAATATTTAGAAGTTTCCTCCATTTCGCGATGGTTCACGAAAGGAACAAATGTTTGCCCATCCTGAATAATTGGGGAGTTTTTAAAACTGATTGGTTGGTTTTTTTCTATATAAAATTCTTTTAAAATTTCCCCACCGAAGTTTTTTATGATGATTTTCATCTCATTGTCGCTGCTTCCTAATTGAAATATTTTATCCTCTATAATAAAGGAATTATATTTTTTAAAATCCCCAACCCTACCCTTCGGATATTCGAATGATGTTTGTTCCAAAGTGAAATTCTCTAAATCTATACTATATAAAATTGTCTGTAATCCTCCTTTGCTCTCAATAGTTAAGTAAATCAAACTATCGCTCTGATAAAGTTTATTATCTGCAGCCGTTTGTTCTATTGCATTTGGAACCCGGTTATCCACTTTGGTTATATTAGATTTTAAACTGCTAAATAAGTCATCCCGTTTTAAAAGCTTCTGATTTTTACTATCACTATTAATGGAAAAAGATTTCAAAGTAGTTAATCCATTATCGCCTAATCCTCTAATAATTAATTTGTTTTCCTTATTTGCAGAGAGAACAAATAATTGATTATTATATTGAACAGTTTCAAGATATTTTTCAGCATAATCATCAAAATCGAAATCCAATTCATTTTTAGACGCTGCTTTAGTATTAAAGTCAATCGTTAGAATGGCAAACTTGCCTTTGGAACTGTTTGAAAATAAAATTTTATACGTTTCACCATCAATATTATAACCCATCACATTGCCATATCTTGAAGCCAAAATATCAAAATTCAAAACGCTTTTTTCTTTAAAATTTTTATCAATAAAACCGGCATAACCCTTTTTCTTCTCAATCATAACAATAACCAGGTCACCAGTTCTAGAATTCAAAAGCGTGTAACCTTCCTTTTGCTTTGGCAACATAGAAGTATTATCATCAATTTTAAGAGATGCAACTTCCTTTTGGGCATTACTTGTAAAAAAACTTATAAATAAAAAAAGTAAAATTGAAATCTTGAAATTCATGTTTTTAAAATTTTCTGATTTATATTAATTTATAGTCGCCCCATTCACAACCCCTTCTTCCCCGGGATTCACAAAAACCAATTTCCCATACGCATTTTCGGTCATCAAAATCATTCCTTGGCTTTCCACGCCACGAAGCGCTCGCGGGGCGAGATTTACCAAAACCGTAACTTTTTTGCCAATGATTTCTTCCGGTGCAAAACTTTGAGCGATTCCGGAAACTATAGTCCGGATATCAATTCCCGTGTCTATTTTCAATACCAATAGTTTATCGGCTTTTGGCATTTTTTCGGCTTCAATTATGGTTCCAACTCGCATATCAAGTTTTGCGAAATCTTCGTATTGAATGGTTTCTTTCTGCGGAACTGCGACGAAGGAAGCAGTCTGTTTCTTATTTTCTGAATTATCCATTTTAGTCTGTTTCAATTTATCCAATTGATATTCTATTTGCTCATCCTCAATTTTGCTGTAAAGAAGTTCCGCTTTGTTTATTTGGTGGCCGGGTTTCAGCAATTCTGATTTTGTTGAAACATCGCTCCACCCTTCGACTCCGCTCAGGGAACGGCCCGAATCGTGGTCGCTGAGCGGAGCCGAAGCGAGCATATTTTTCAATTTTTCTGAAGTAAAAGGCAAAAATGGCTCACTTAAAATAGCCAAGGCTGATGCGATTTGCAATGCAACATACATCACGGTTTTTGTCCGCTCTTCATCGGTTTTTATGGTTTTCCACGGCTCTTCATCGGCCAAATATTTGTTTCCGAGGCGGGCGACGTTCATCAATTCAGCCTGCGCTTCGCGAAAACGGTAACGCTCCAACGAACTTGCAATTACCGCGGGATAGGCTTTCAATTCGGCTAAAGTCTGTTCGTCAATTTCTGAAAAAGTTGAAGGTTGCGGCACAATTCCCTCGTAATATTTATCGGTCAAAACCATCACGCGATTGA
>JBEBRF010000132.1:0-6130 GCA_040394975.1 Aequorivita soesokkakensis | reverse complement strand
TCAAAAAGGGAACTTTTCTATTTGGATCACTTTAAACAATTGGAAAATGAATTCCCGAATTTCAAATTCTATTTGGCTCTTTCCGAGCCTTTGGAAGAGGATAATTGGAAAGTGAAAAAAGACATCCACGATGAGGCTGGCGACGGCTTCGTAGGCTTCATTCACCAAGTTGTGATCGATAATTATCTGAACCATCACGACACTCCAGAAGATATTGAACTGTATTTCTGCGGGCCGCCGTTGATGAACCAGGCCGTACAAAAAATGGGCGAGGACTTCGGAATCCCGGAAGAGAACATCCGTTTTGATGATTTCGGAGGATAGGAAAGCTATTGTTCCAATTTCAAAAAATAGCCGTTTCGTACTTTATGAAACGGTTTTTTTTACTTTCGAAATACCGCAGGCGTTCCCATATTTATTCTGAAAGTATATTTTTAAATTTTGGGAGTTATACTGAAAATCGATAGGTTCGTTAAGCACATTTTTAATTAATAAAAAATTTCAGACTCCCAGAAACCAAAGAAAATAGTTGCTCTGTTTAATATGAATTCTACCTGCCGTCTCCTTTGGGTTTTATTAATCGCCGTTATTTTCTGCACCCCTTTTCCTATTATTGCACAGTGCATAGAAGGCACTGAATTCAATGCTGCCCATCCAAAACGGGAGATGCGCGGCGTGTTCTTGCCCTCGGTGGCCAATATCACGTGGCCCAGTAATAAAACCGCCTCGCCGGGAGTACAGCAGACCGAGTTGCTGGGCATACTGGATAAAATTAAGGCGAATGGATATAATGCGGTTTTCCTTCAAATTAGGCCAGAAAGTGACGCCCTGTATGTTTCCTCCATAGAACCTTGGTCCATTGCCCTAACGGGAACACAGGGTTTGCCGCCCAATCCTGTTTGGGACCCTTTGGAGTTTGCCATAAAGGAAGCGCACCGCCGCGGGTTGGAGCTGCACGCTTGGTTGAATCCATATCGGGCCAAAAGGGCGAACTATGCAAATGCGCCCAATCATGTAATGGTGAAGCATCCCGAATGGATATTTACGGCTTCCAACAATCCGATGTTGAAAATTTTAAATCCGGGCATACCTGCGGTCACAGGCTATATTGTTTCCGTGGTGGAAGATTTGGCTATTCGCTATAATTTGGATGGAATTCATTTCGACGATTATTTTTATCCCGATGGGGGAATGAAGAATCAGGACAGGGAAGCCTTTTCAAATTACAACCCCGAAGGTCTGTCACTTGCAGATTGGCGCCGCAACAATGTCAACACGATGATCGCGAAGGTATTTGATGCCATCCAGCATATTAATGCTTCCCATAACAAAAATATTGTTTTTGGGGTGAGTCCCGCCGGAATCTGGAAATCAGGCACTCCTGCCGGCACCCGCGGCAACCCTTCCTTTAGCACTATGTATTGTGACCCCTTGGCTTGGATACAGGCAGAAAAGGTGGATTATATTGCTCCCCAGATTTATTGGAAAATAAACAGTAACCAAGATTATAACCGCTTGGCCCAATGGTGGAACGACCAAACGGGAAACGATACCCAGCTTTATATCAGCCAAGCTTATTACAAAATCATAGACGGCAGCAAGTGGCCGGCTACGGAAATCCAAAACCAAATCAACAAGAATAGAGCGCCCAGCATGACCATGACTTCGGGGCAAATAGTCTATAGATATAATGAAATAGGGAATAATGACGGAAAGGTCAATACGGCCTTGAACGGTGCCCAGTATAAATATCCCGCTTTTGTGCCGCCCGTTTTGGGAAGAGGAAAGGACACGCTCTGCCCGAAGCCACCATTTAATATACGTTTTGAAGGATTGCATCTGAAATGGGAAACCCCCGGGGAAGCAGCCGATGGCGACCTGCCAAGGAAATATGTGGTCTATGCGTTTGATTCTCCGGAGCAGGCGCGAACCCACCAAAATGACGGTTCAAAGATTTTGGCCATCACGGCGGAACTACAGATTGCCCTTACGCAGGAACAGATTGATAGGAAATACTTTGTTGTAACCTCCCTCGATAAAAACAACAATGAGGCCGGTGATTTTTCCCATTTTCCGTTTACCCTAAACCAGCTCAATAAATTTGTGGGCTTTGACTAAAGGCCCAATTTTTTCACCCTTAGGATTACTATAAAAATAAAAGAGGTTATCTAAAAAAATTTAAATAACCTCTTTCAAAAATTGTATTCCTTACCGCTTATTCGCCACCCAAAAGTGTGGCAATCTTAGCTTCCAAGGCCGCGCCGCGAAGGTCTTTGTCAATGATAATTCCGTTTTCGTCCAATAAAAAAGTAGCCGGAATGGAACGCACGCTGTATTGTTTCGCAATAGGGTCTTGCCAAAACTGTAGGTTGGACACGTGGTACCAATCCATCTTGTCATCCTTAATGGCCTGTAGCCATTTGTCTTTTTGTTCGGCTTTGTCCAAGGAAACGCTTATAATATTCAAGCCCTTTGCGTGATATTTGTTGTAAACGTTCACAACGTTCGGGTTTTCGAGGCGGCAGGGTTTGCACCAAGACGCCCAAAAGTCTATGATTGTATATTTTCCCAGTGCATCCTTTAACGACATGGGTTCGCCGGTGGGGGTTGGGGCACTAAAATCTGGGGCAGGACTTCCAACATCGGCCTTTTTCAGGGAGTCAAGATTTGTTTTTAAATCCTTCGCCAATTGGGTCCCGGTAATTTTCGGATCTAATTTTTCAACATAGGCTGAAGCTTCCGCGGGGGTTATTTCTTTTCTTGCGGCCATATCAGAAATTAACATTACGGCGAATAGCGTGTTGTTGTGCTCATTCAGATACTGCTTTTTAAATTCGGTTTCCTCGGCAATCAGGTTGAGATTCTCGCTTTGTAGCCGTGCAATTTCTACGGAATCATTTCTCTCATTTGCCCCTCTGAATTGAACCATCCGCTCTTGTTTGCGGGCATTGAAGCCGTCCATTTTGTCCACAAACTTATTGTAGGCATCATTTTGGTTTCCGCCGATAATGCGGGATGAGGCGATGCTGTCCTTATAAATTGTGGCCCGCATATTTTCGTTTTCGGGAAAAAACAAGATGGAGGCGTTTAGGTCATTGATGCGTAAAAAGTTTAAAGGGGTGTTTTCGTTTTTGGGGAAGGTAGCAGCGAATTTCCCTTCGGTTATTATTAGGGTGTCAATGGGCTTGGGTTGATTGTTTTCAAAAGTATAAACATAAACCTCGGTTCCGTCTGCAAAACCAATGGCTTCCCCTTCAAGGGTAAATGTATTTGTGTCTTTATTACACGAGATTAGCGAAATGGAAAGTAAAAGAGCAACAATAAGTCTCATAAAATGGATTTTTTAGATTTTGAGCAAAAGTAGCAGATTATTCGTTCATTGGGTATTTTGCCTCACGTTTTTTATGTTATTGGGCAATTATTTTCGGAAATTTCAAAGTGGCCACGGCTTAAAAAAAACTGGAAGTGTTGATAAAACAGCACTTCCAGTTTTGATGAATCCGGCTGAAAGGTTAAGCCTCCGGATGGTTGTCACCCGCTTTCATAAGGAAGGCGTCCAGCATCCAGCTTATTTTTTCTATGTGGCCAATGAAGCCGCCAATCATATCGATGGTTCCTTCATCGCCGGCTTTATCTGCATTTTCAACAACGGCGCGCATTTGCTTGAGCAGTTTTCCGTGGTCGTCCAAAAGAATCTTCACCATTTCCACATCCTTGGTGTTTTCCGAAGATTCCTTTATGTTGCTCATTTTTAGGTAATCTGTAAAATTACTTGTTGGCTGGAAGCGAAGGGTGAGTATCCGTTCGGCAATTTCATCTATTTTCAGCTTTGCGTCGTCATACATTTCTTCAAACTTTATGTGAAGGTTGAAAAAATGATTGCCTACGATATTCCAGTGGAAATTCCGCAGTTTTTGATAATAGAGGTGATAATCTGCCAAAAGTATGTTCAATTCCTTTGCTGTGCTGGCGGTTTTCTTTTTATCGAGGTTCAAATAATTCATAATAAAATGGGTTTTAAACGTTTTCCTCAAAGATAATCATTGGGCGTCTTAAAGGCAATTAAGAATGACGGTTTAGTGTTTATTTAACGCATCATACTTGGGAAAATACCTCGGTTTTTTGAAAAACGCTTTTCTTCTATTTATTGTACCTTGGCGTTCAAATTTGAAAGCGGTATGCAAGAACTTTTAAAAATCGCAATTAGTGCAGCCCTAAAAGCGGGAGCGGAGATACTCAAAATTTACCAAACGGAATTTGATGTTGAAATCAAAAGCGACGAATCACCCTTGACGCTGGCAGACAAAAATGCAAATGCCGTGATCAACAAACATTTGGAGCCCACGGCAATTCCAATAATCAGTGAGGAAAACCGCCAACTTGATTTCCGCGAGCGGGAACATTGGCAACAATGCTGGATTGTGGATCCGCTGGACGGCACCAAGGAATTTATAAAACGCAATGGCGAGTTTACCGTGAACATTGCCCTTGTGGATGCGGGCAGTCCGGTGTTGGGCGTAATCTATGTGCCCGTTTCCAAGGAATTGTATTTTACTTCGGAAGACGGGAAAGGCTCAAAAAAAATCACCGTTTCTTCCGAAGCAATGTCGGTAACTGACATTCTGAAAAAGGCCGAAAACATTTATCCTTCCCGGGTAGATTCAGTTTTAACGATTGTTGGCAGCAGGTCACATTTAAATTCCGAAACCCAAAATTTTATTGAATCCATGGAGAAACAAATAAAGGTATCCGTAATTTCAAAGGGCAGTTCGCTAAAATTCTGCTTGGTCGCTGAAGGTTCGGCCCACGTTTATCCTCGTTTTGCACCCACCATGGAATGGGACACTGCCGCGGGCCACGCCATTTGCAGTGCCGTGGGAGTAGCGGTGATAGATCAGTCCACCGGCCAACCCATGCGCTATAACAAGCCAGATTTACTCAACAATTATTTTATGGTAAAGGCACAGTGAAGGACCAATCCCGAAAAAGGCATTTGGCCAAAACCATCACTTGGCGGATGGTGGGCACCTTGGATACAATCTTGCTTTCGTTTATAATCACGGGCAATCCGTTGATGGGCGTTAAAATTGGCATTACGGAAGTGCTTACAAAAATGTTGTTGTACTATGTTCATGAACGGGTATGGTTTCGGATAAACCTTTCAAAAAGTGGCCGTTCCCGTGAAAGCCGAAAAAGGCACCTTGCCAAAACCATTACTTGGCGCGGCGTGGGCACGGTGGACACTATGCTGCTATCTTGGCTTATAACGGGAAATCCTTTGGTGGGGCTCAAAATTGGCTTCGCAGAACTTTTAACCAAAATGATTTTATACTATCTTCACGAACGGGTTTGGTACCGTATAGATTATGGCCTTCCCCACAGAAAATAACAAATATGGAAGAAAATATAGTGCCACACCACTTCAACATTACAAAGGAGGAACGCGCCCAATTAAAAAAACACAAGCCATTGCTGATTTGGTTTACCGGACTTTCCGGATCGGGGAAGTCCACAATCGCAAATGCCCTTGAAGTTGCCCTGTTCAAAAAAGAAGTCCACACTTTTTTATTGGATGGCGACAACGTAAGAAATGGTTTAAACCGCGACTTGAATTTTTCCCCAGAGGATCGAACTGAAAATATTCGGCGTATCGCAGAAGTTTCCCAATTACTTATGGATGCAGGTCTGGTAGTATTGGCCTCTTTTGTATCGCCCTATCGGCAAGATCGGGAAAATGTGAAACGCACCGTGGGCTACGGCAATTTCGTGGAAATTTTTGTAAACACGCCCATTGAGGAATGCGAAAGGCGCGACACAAAAGGTTTATATGCCAAGGCGCGGGCGGGCGAGATTAAAAACTTTACCGGTGTGGATGCGCCCTATGAACCCCCAATGGCACCCGATGTGGAGCTAAATACAACCGCAGTTTCTGTAAACGGGGCGGTGGAACAGATTCTAAAATTTATAGGCAAAAGAATATATTAGGCATTAGGCATTAGTCATTAGGCATTAGTCATTAGGCATTAGACATTAGTCTTTAGCCTTTAGCCATTCGGTATTAGGCATTAAAATAACCAATAACTCAAAAACCCAATAACTCAATAACCCAATAACTCAATAACCCAATAAC
>JBEBRF010000131.1:0-6255 GCA_040394975.1 Aequorivita soesokkakensis | reverse complement strand
GCAATCTGCGCAACGCGATGGCGCAATGCCTGAAATTTCGAAATACTTTTCCCAAAGGCAAACCGGTCCTTCATATATTGAATGGTGTATTCCAAAGCAAATTCGCTGCGGCCGTGGGCGTTGATGCCCATAATCAAACGCTCCAAAGCAAAATGCTGCATTATATACGGAAAACCTTTGTTCTCCTCGCCCATTAAATTAGTTAGCGGGATTTCAACATTGTCAAAAGCAATCTCGCCGGTATCGCTCGCTCGCCAGCCCAATTTATCTAATTTCGTTGCGGAAACGCCTTTTGTGTCGCGGTCCACCACAAAAATACTGATGCCCTTATTGCCCAATTCCGGGGAAGTTTTTGCGGCAACTATCAAATAGTCGCTGTAAATCCCGTTTGTTATAAAGGTTTTTGAGCCGTTCAAAATATAGCTCTCGTCTTTTTTTACGGCGGTAGTTCGCATCCCGGAAACATCGCTTCCGCCAAAAGGTTCGGTGATGCAAAGACAACCTATTTTTTCACCCGTAATACTTGGAACCAAATATTTTTTCTTTTGCTCGTGGTTGGCTTCCTTTTTAAGATGCGTCATCGCCAAATAAGCGTGCGCCCACATTGCGGCGGCAAACCCGCCACTGTTCACTTTTTGGAGCTCTTCCAAAAAAATCACTGTGTAAAAAAGATCCAAATTAAGTCCGCCGTATTCTTCCGGTTGATAGATTCCGAAGTAGCCCATTTCGCCGAATTTTTCCCAAATGAAGCGTTCAATGTGGCCGGTTTTTTCCCATTTTTCTATATGCGGCACTACTTCTTTTTGAAGAAAATCCTGAAAACTCTTTCTGAAAAACTCGTGTTCTTCTGTAAAATATATTTTATCCATGCGCTCTTAAAACGAATATTTATCAGCCTTTCGGCGATTTTTTGAATTTACTCAACGGACAAATATAACTGAATTAGCTGTAACTTTCTTGGCGAAATTCCTTCAATTTTCTCCAATTCCTGCAAGCTATTTACTTTTTCGTGAAGTCTTCGGAATTCCCAGATTTTCTTTGCAAGTTCAAACGAAATGCCTGGAATTGTAGCAATATCGGAAGCGGAGGCTTTATTTAAATTTATTTTGGAAATTGGTTTTGAAGTTTTTACTGTGAAAAGATTTAACACTCTTTGGGCCACATCGGGTGACAATCCATAAACCTCATAAAGTTGAATATCACTTGTAAATCCATTCAACTTTTCGCGATAGGAAATAATCCGTTTGCTGAGCGCTTCACCAATGCCGCTCACCTGTTTCAGTTGCTCTTCGGTGGCTTTGTTCAGATCAATTTTTTGGGCGAAGGATTTTTCAACAAAACCTTTTTCAGTTTTATAATTGTTGAAATCAGTTTTTGGTTTTGGATTTGTAACCCAATCCGGAAATTTGAAATAAGGGCTCAATTCAGCCAACAATGAATCTGAAACGTCCGTAACTTTTTGAAAATCGGCGGCGGAATTTATCCATTTTCCTTCTTTTCTATAGTGGAGCAAACGGTCAATTTCCTCATTTGTCATCCCCAAAGTGTAACCTTTATAATCGGTTATGAAATTTGGGTTGAAGGGATATTTTTTCGGCTTTCTGTTTTCAATTGCAACAAGACGAAGCGAATCAATCTCTTTTTGTGCAGCGATGATTTCTTCCGAAGTGACATCAAAAGTATCCTCTTCGGAAAAATCCACAAACCAATAAACACACAATAATGAAATGATGAGCAGCAACAAAAGCAAAATCCCACTTCGCTGTTGTTTGGTGAACGTGAAGTGGGATTTTGGCAACATATTTTTTGGTTTAAATTAATTCTCTTCCATCCGCTTTTTTTGGTCGCGCGTGAATAGTTCGCCCGCTTTCAGCTTCCGAAGGTATTCGTCAAGATCCTTTTTAACCTCGCCACTCATCACGTACAGACCAATAATGTTGGGGAAGGCCATGGCAAGAATCATCATATCGGAAAAATCGAGCACAGCACCCAAACTTACAGATGCTCCCACAACGATGAATATAAGAAACATGGCTTTGTATATCATTTCTGCATCTCTGCTCTTCCCGAAAATGTAGGTCCATGCACGCATGCCATAGTAGGACCAGGAAATCATAGTAGAAAATGCGAAAAGGAATATAGCCATTGCCAAAACGTAGGGAAACCAAGAAACCACGCTACGGAAAGCTTCCGAAGTAAGTTCTGCCCCGCCAATACCTTCCACTTCGTGCATGCCCGTAAATATCAGCACCAATGCGGTGAGGGTGCAGATTACAACGGTGTCCAAAAATGGTTCGAGCAACGAAACAAACCCTTCCGACACCGGATGATGGGTCTTGGCCGCACTGTGTGCTATAGCCGCTGAACCTACGCCCGCCTCATTTGAAAATGCGGCCCTTTGGAAGCCCACAATCAACACGCCGATAATGCCTCCTTTCAAGGCACTGGGCGAAAATGCACCGTCCCAGATAGCTAAAAACGCTGAACCAATATTTTCAATGTTTACCCCAATTACAATCAAAGCGCCGGTTATGTAAAGTACAGCCATAAAAGGAACGATTTTTTCAGTGACCCGGGCAATACTCTTAATGCCGCCAATGATTACAAAACCCGCCAATACGGCCAAGACCAAACCGAACAAAAATCCGTATTCCGCAATGGAAGGAATTTCTTGCTGAAGGGCCACGAAAGCCTGGTTTGCCTGGAACATATTGCCTCCTCCAAAAGAAGCCCCAATGGCCAAAACCGCAAACAGACCTGCCAAGACTTTTCCCACCCCTTTCAGGTTTCTGCGTTCAAAACCGTAACGCAGATAATTCATGGGGCCTCCAAATACCTTTCCTTCACTGTTTATGTAACGGTATTTTACCCCCAGGCTACATTCCACAAATTTTGAAGACATTCCCAGCAACCCGGCGACTATCATCCAAAAAGTGGCACCTGCCCCGCCAAGGGATACGGCTACCGCAACACCAGCAATATTCCCCAATCCCACAGTTCCGGAAACCGCAGTTGCCAAAGCCTGAAAATGGGTTACCTGCCCTGGTGCATCGGGGTCGTCAAACTTTCCGCTGGCCAACCGTATGGCTTGGCGGAAACCACGGAAATTTATAAAACCCATTCGCAGGGTAAAGAACAACGCGCCCAAAACCAGCCATACCACAATAAAAGGAATGGTTTTAAGCTGGGGATCGCCGTTGGGATGCGTCAGCACCACAGGTTCGTCATATTTAATAGAGGCGAAATATTGCGATTCTTCCTCAATAAGGTGCTTCTTGTTTTTTGGATCGAAAATTTCTTCGTTTTCTGAAAGCAGGTGATGGAGCTGGCCATCGGCATTGGCAAAGATTTCCCGTTCTTCGCCATTTACAGTTATTTGGGCAATCAAATCGCCCTGCACAACATGGGTCCCTTCGGGCTTCATCCATTTTTTCAATACATATTTGTTGTTTGTAGTGGCAGTCCAGGAAGGAGGGCCCACAAATTTTTGTTCGGCATATACGGCCGGATCATAAATTCCAAAAGCCGAAAAAGGATCCCAAAACAGGATTGCGCCCATGTTCTGGACTATCGGGGTCAGCGTACCATTGAAATGTTCAGTGAGTGCCGATACGGGAACTGTGTATATTTTTGTTATCGAATTACCTGCGGAATCGGTAATTACCACCGTATAGGGAACGCCCTCTACCATGTTTTCGGCCCGTGGGGAATCCAATGGCGTGCTTTGGTTGGACCACTTGTAAACATAGGGCGGGGATCCGCCGCTAACCTGGAGGCTAACCACCCCGTCATTGATTATTTTTGAAGGGTTTTCGATGGTGCTTTCCACTTTCATCCCTTGGGCCGAAAGTAGAAATGGAAATAATAACAATAGCGAAAGAAGATATTTCTTCATAGTGGATTATTAAAATGAGACTTTTTTGGAATTAAAACGAAGCAAGATGCCGAAAAAAAACTACAATTTCAAAATTTTAGCCTAAATTTTGTTAACGATTTCCTAATAATATTTTTATATAAGATAGCTGTAAGCGGGCGTTTTCGTGAGCCAGGGTATGGCTAAAGATCAAAAACAGAGGTGCGCTTGGTGTTTATCAAATCCTTTAATTTTAAAAGGAAAGCCAAAGTTAAATAGATAGCAAAACCTACCCCGAAGGTGGCAAACGAAACATAGATGAAGAAAAGGCGCACACTTTTGGCACGCATGCCCAGACGGTCCGCCAATCGGGAGGAAACATAAAACCCCCTTTTTTCCAAATAATAACGTAGTGAATAGACTGCCTGTAACATGTCCGCAAAATAACCATTTTAAAATATAATGCAACGCACTACTAAAAAATAGAATTTAAAATTCCCTGCCCAGATGGCATGGAGCGTTTGCCGAATTAATAATGGCATTGCCAATAACACATTGCAAACACTTGTTTTTGTCACAATACTCATTTTTCAATTGAAGGAGGGCCTGGCTTTGGAGTGCATTTTTAGAGGTCTGTCTCAGGGAATTGAACTTTTTCACTATCTCGTTTTCCTCCGAAGCAATTTCAGAGGCAAGGTTTAGCAATTCCTCCGAAATATCCCTTCCCTGTTGCACTGCATAACAGAATTTCAGTGGGATAACGGTATTTATTATTAAAAGATCAATGAAACTTTTGGAGATTTTCTTTTTTCTTTCCAAGGAACAAATCCCAAAATTATAATGTGTGTTCCAATAGTCGCTGGCATGGATGGAAAACAGCTTATAAAAATCGGCACTACTCTTTGCAGCGACAATTTTTGAAAAAAGGTTTTCGTGTTGAAAATACAGCATGGATAACTGTGCCAGGCGCAGGGTGGGAAAATTGGGCGGTCTAAGCCGAAAGAATTTTGGGGAAATTACATTTTCGTTGCTCAGTTTATGTTTGTGTTTTATGTAAATATAATTTTTCTGCAGTAACTTGAAATACCAATCTTCCGTGTGGCCTTCAAGCAGGCCGGCTTGGCCCATCAAAAGCGCCTCCAGTTCCTGCCGGTCATGGCTGCATTTTTTAACAACGGAAAAATCCATTGATTTGGCAATGCTGAAAAAAGAATCGCCGTTCACCCGCAACCCAAAGTTTTTGCAGAGCATCCTAAACAACAAGCTTTCCCAATGATTTTGTGAATCATTCAGTTCCTTCAAAAATAGCGATTCTTTTTTTTGAAGCCTTTCAAAATAAAGCCGTTCCAACCAATTTTCAATCGTGAAATCATCGACCCATTCAAAATCATTTTCACAGTTAATCCATTTTTTGTCTTTGGAAAAAAGGCTTTGGTAATGGGCCAAGGTACTTTCTGGCACGTGTTCCTTTAAAACGAAAGTCGGGATTTTGCTCCCATCATTTCTGAAAATATCGGCGTCGTGCTCCCAAACCACATGCAATATCACGCTATCATAAGCCGGATCGGTTTGGTGCCCATGCGCATACCAATCAGACGATTTAATATGGATTTCCACATTTCCCGCCCAAAGCTGCCCATCGAGTTCAATTTGGGCATTGAAAAAGTCGGGCCCCGAATTAAGGTTATGGCTCCCTTGTTTTTTGATGTGTAAAATTTCGTTGTTTGAAGTGTAAAATTTGCCCACCTCAAATTTCTTAAATTCCCACACATAGTGTAGAAAATCTTCTTTCATTTTAAAATGTATTGTGGGGAATTTTTGTGGGGAAGGCTAAATATACGAAAAAATTACGGTGCGGGCGCTTCTTCTTTTTCCGATATTTCTTTTGCCTGTTTATCGACCTTGGTTGAAACCGTATCAACAAAAAGAATGCGGTTCCATTTATAGAGTCTTCGGGAAAGTATTACATAGCGAAAAATGCCAACCACCAAAAAGATCACGCAAACTACCAGCGCCAAGTAGCCCAAGTAATGAATGTCCCTAAAATCTTGCAGTTGAAGTATGGCAATGCCGCCCAAAAGCAAGTAAAGCGAAGAACGGATATAGGAAAGAAGCGTGCGTTCATTCGCCAATTTGGTACGTTCCAATGCCAGAATTTCGTTGGTATTCGCCGGAAGGGGCTTTGTGCGCAAAAATCGGAATAATTTTTTGGCCTCGTTTTTCATAATAGCCTAAAAATAACAAAAATCCCGCTCCATTAAAAGGGAAGCGGGATATTAATTTTATTTGAAAAATAATTAAAGCGCGCGAATAATGTCGTGTTTCGTGATTATATTGAAATTTCCATCTCCCAAATCCACCAAAACCGCGTTGTTTTCTTTGTGTATCAACTTTGAAATTTC
>JBEBRF010000130.1:0-6313 GCA_040394975.1 Aequorivita soesokkakensis | reverse complement strand
CAGTTTCCGAAGTAGCTTGCATTTGCATTCGGATTTTTTCCGAAGCTTTTTTCAGATTGATGTGTTTCAGCCCAATCAATTGAATGGTCTGCGGATTTTCTTCGGAAAAATTTTCGAAGTAATCCGGCTGCACATCAAGCTCCTCTTTTGTAAAAATCTGGCGTCGAACCAATTCAAGGAAACAGCGCGTGGTTGCTTCAACGTCGGCAGTTGCGTTGTGGGCTTCAAAAAAAGGTTCGTTGAACAGAAATTCGTGAAGTTCAGTCAACGTTGGAAGTTTGAATTTTCCACCGCGACCGCCGGGAATTTGGCAAAGCTGGGCAGTGGTTTCGGTACAAGTGTCCAAAACGGGAAGGTTTGGCAACGGATTTTCAATTCCCAATCGGAAAAATTCCGCTCCCATAATATTTACGTCGAAATCTACATTTTGGCCTACAATGAATTTCGTTTTTGAAAGCGCAATGTTGAATTTTCCAATTACTTCTTCCAACGAAATTCCTTCAGCAGTTGCCAATTCCGTAGAAATTCCGTGGATTTTTTCAGCATCAAAAGGAATGTTGAAACCTTCGGGCTGCACCAAATAATCCTGATGTTCCACTAAATTTCCGAAGCTATCGTGCAATTGCCAAGCAATCTGGATACAGCGCGGCCAATTGTCGGTATCGCTCACGGGCGCGTTGTAACGTTTGGGAAGACCTGTGGTTTCTGTATCGAAGATTAAATACATTTTGATTTTAGATTTTAGATTGCGGATTTTAGATTTTTGAATGTCGCCCTGAGCATTTCGACTGCGCTCAATATAAACTCCGTCGAAGGGTTGAACCAAGGAAGTAAAAATAGAAAAACCTCCCGTTTTCGGGAAGTTAAATTGTTAGTAGTTGTTCACAAAAAACCTTTTTATTCCACGTTCAAGAATATGGGAAAATATGGTTTTCGGGTTTTTGAAATTTTGAGGGTACGTGCTTTCAAGTGAACTGTCAACAGATTAATCAAAGTTTGATGCAATGTCTTGCAGGTCGCCGATCAATAAGTAACATTGAACTGTCCCTCGGTAATTTCGCTGAGGTTTGTTAGGAAGGAAAACGTGCCTTTAAGAGTTCTATCGGTTGGGTTGTGCTCCAAAATAGTTATCGATCCCCCGGAGGTTGCCTCCGGCCCATTAACGCCTTGATACTTTGCAGAAAACCCGCTGCGAGGCAAGCTATAATCGCCCGGTTCCACGTTGGGTGCAACGGACAAAACGATAGTAGCATTTGTTGTGCTTCCAGACGTGACAATACTATTACCGGTGTTGCGTGAGGTTACCGTTATGGGCAAAAATGGGTTTCCATTAACCTGGGCGCTAAAGCTCCCGGCATTGGATGGATCTGTAATTTCCCCACCCGAATAAGGAACGTTGTGCAAAGTTCCCTTTGAAACATAAATTGTGTCAATACCGGGAAGAAATGCATTGAAATTAAAAGTGCCAGAGAGGGTTTTGTTGGCTTGGTTTACTTCGGAAATAGTTATTAGCCCTTCGCCATCCGGACGGGTGGTGTAAATGCTTCCGCCGATGTCTTCAAAAACAGCATAATTGGGGCGACCCTCTGCAATGGTGAAATTGCCCTCGCCCAAGCTAACGAGATGCAACGTAAGGGACTGTTCATCGGTAAACCCTTGAATAGTTAAGCTTCCATCGTCATTCAAAGCTGCCCTTGCATCCGTGGATCGATATAGGTTATTATCAATATTTGCTTGCAAAGCAAGATCGTTGCTTTCTATATCATCACAAGAAACAATTGATAGCGCGGCTAAAAGGACGTAGAATAAATTTTTCATTAGCTAAGATTTAAAGGGGTTTTGACAAATGTAAAATAAAAACTTTAATTGGTTGAATTCCAAAAAGAAATTATCCTATCTTTGCCGTCCTTTAATTATAACCGGGGTCGGGAACCCCAAAAATTAATTCAATATGCCTGTAAAAATCAGACTACAAAGACACGGGAAAAAAGGGAAGCCTTATTTCTGGATCATCGCGGCAGACAGCCGTGCAAAAAGGGATGGTAAATTCCTTGAAAAAATTGGATACTACAATCCTACAACAAACCCTGCACAGATTGACCTTGACGTTGACAGCGCTGTAAAATGGCTTCAAAACGGAGCACAACCTACAGATACTGCCCGCGCAATTCTTTCCTACAAAGGAGCTTTGATGAAAAACCACCTTGCCGGTGGCGTTCGCAAAGGTGCTTTGACCGAAGAGCAAGCTGAGGCAAAATTCAACGAATGGCTGGAGCAAAAATCTGGCTCAATCGACCACAAAAAAGCATCTCTTTCTGAGGCCAAGGAAAAAGCAAAGGCCGAAAAACTTGCCGCTGAAAAAGCCGTAAGCGATAAGCGCGCCGCTGATGCCGCCGCTGCCAATGCCCCTGCCGAGGAAGTGACCGAAGAAGCCGAAGTGGAAGCTGAAGTTGCCGAAACTGCTACTGAAGAAACTCCTGCTACTGAAGTGGAAGCTGCCGAAGAAGAAAAAGAAGCATAAATCTTAAAACGATGCAAAAGGAGAATTGCTTCTACTTGGGCAAAATCGTTAAAAAATACAGCTTCAAGGGGGAACTGCTCATAAAACTTGATACAGACGAACCCGAACTTTTTACTGAAATGGAATCGGTTTTTGTGGAACAGCGCAAAAACTTGATTCCATTTTTTATTGAAGAGAGCTCGCTCCACAAAAGTGAACTGCTTCGAGTGCGTTTTGAAGACGTGACCAACGAAGCGGAGGCAGACGCTTTGATCGGCGCACATTTATACCTTCCTTTGGAATTTCTTCCGAAGTTAACCGGCAATAAATTCTATTACCACGAAATTATCGGTTTTGCAGCCGAAGATGAATCTTTCGGGAAAATTGGGAAAATCACCGGCGTTAACGATACAACATCGCAGGCACTTTTCGAAATTGATCGCAACGGGAAACAAATCTTGATACCGATGATTGACCATTTTATAAAAAATGTGGATCGGGAAAATAAATCCATTCTTTTGGATGTTCCGGAAGGTTTGATTGAAATGTACCTTTGAAAATGAAATCCCAAATTTCAAGCACCAAATTCCCAATAACTTCGAAAATTCAAATTCCAAAATTTTCAATCCGCAATCGTAAATCGTAAATCCAAAATTCCTTGAAGCCTTTTAAATTCAAGCAATTTACCGTTGCCCAAGACCGCTGTGCAATGAAAATTGGTACGGACGGCGTTTTGCTGGGCGCTTGGGTTTCCGTGAAAAACCATCCATTTTCAATTTTGGATATTGGCGCTGGAACGGGAATTATCGCGCTTCAACTTGCCCAAAGAAGCAATGCCGAAATGATTGATGCCATCGAAATTGATGAAAATGCATACGAACAGTGCGTTGACAATTTTGAAAATTCCCCGTGGGGCGATCGGCTTTTTTGCTATCACGCTTCGTTGGAGGAATTTGTGGAGGAAATTGAAGAAAAATATGATATCGTAATTTCAAATCCGCCTTTTTATTCCGAAGATTTTAAAACCCCAAATGAATCCCGTGATATTGCACGTTTCAGTGATGCGCTTCCTTTTGACGAATTGATTGAAAGTGCTTCCCAATTACTTTCGGATGAAGGCATTTTTGCGGTAATTATTCCGAAGAAAGAAGAGAAAAATTTCATCAAAATGGCTTCGGAAGTAAACCTTTTTCCTAACAGGATTTGCAGGGTCCGCGGCACAGAAACTTCCGAAGAAAAAAGAAGTTTGTTGGAGTTTTCCTTTGAAAAAACTTCCCCTAAAATAGAAAACCTCACCATTGAAAATTCACGGCACAATTACACAGAAGAATACAAAAATCTGGTACAGGATTTTTACCTGAAAATGTAGGTCTTTAAGCTTGCGATTTCTACATTTGTACTCCTTTAAATTTTAAGAAAATGAAACCAGATTTATTCGAAGCCCCAGATTATTATAATCTTGACGAATTATTTTCCGATGAACATAAACTGGTACGCCAAGCCGCCCGCGATTGGGTGAAGCGTGACGTATCGCCCATTATAGAGGAATATGCCCAAAAGGCAGAATTTCCAAGCCAAATAATCAACGGTCTTGCCGAAATTGGTGCTTTTGGTCCGTACATTCCAGAAGAATACGGCGGCGCCGGTCTTGACCAAATTTCATACGGATTGATAATGCAGGAAATTGAACGCGGTGATAGTGGCGTTCGCAGCACGGCTTCGGTGCAATCTTCGTTGGTTATGTACCCTATTTGGAAATACGGCAACGAGGAACAACGCAAAAAATATTTGCCAAAATTAGCTTCGGGTGAATGGATGGGCTGTTTCGGCTTGACCGAGCCGGACCACGGCAGTAATCCCGGCGGAATGACCACCAATTTTAAAGACAAAGGCGACCACTACCTTTTGAACGGCGCCAAAATGTGGATCAGCAACGCGCCTTTTGCGCAGGTTGCTGTTGTGTGGGCGAAAAATGAGGAAGGAAGAATCCACGGATTGATCGTGGAACGCGGAATGGAAGGTTTTTCAACTCCGGAAACACACAGCAAATGGTCGCTGCGCGCTTCGGCCACTGGGGAACTTATTTTTGACAACGTAAAAGTTCCGAAGGAAAATTTGCTTCCGAACAAATCTGGATTGGGCGCGCCGCTTGGCTGTCTCGATTCCGCTCGCTACGGAATTGCTTGGGGCGCAATCGGTGCGGCAATGGATTGTTATGACACTGCGCTTCGCTATTCAAAAGAACGGATTCAGTTTGGAAAACCCATTGGCCAATTCCAACTTCAACAGAAAAAATTGGCTGAAATGATCACAGAAATCACAAAAGCACAATTATTGGCTTGGCGACTGGGGGTGATGCGAAATGCAGGAACCGCAACCAGCGCACAGATTTCAATGGCGAAAAGGAACAATGTTGAAATGGCCATAAACATTGCGCGCGAAGCAAGACAAATGCTCGGCGGAATGGGAATTACCGGCGAATACAGCATTATGCGCCACAGTATGAACCTTGAAAGTGTGATTACTTATGAAGGCACGCACGATATTCATTTATTGATTACGGGGCTTGATATTACTGGCTTGAACGCCATTCAGTAACCCAGAAAATTATTAATAATCTAAAAAAGGCCTCATTAATTTGAAGCCTTTTTTTTGTTTCTGATGCAAATTGTATCTTTCAGAAAACAATTTTAAGTATGTCATCAAAAACCCGAATGTACCGCGCATACCAAACCGCTCGTCGCGTTTCGTTCAACGATGATTCAAAATTTATAATATTCAGCGATTGTCATCGTGGCGACAACAGCTTTGCCGATGATTTTGCAAACAACCGAAACATTTATTTTCACGCATTGCAGGATTATTATAAAAACGGTTTTACCTATTGCGAAATAGGGGACGGCGACGAACTTTGGGAAAATCTTTTTTTCAAGGATATTTTGGAAGCACATCACAATGTGTATGAATTGATGAAGCTTTTTTACAACGAAGGAAGGTTGTATAGATTGGTGGGAAATCACGATTTGGTCTATAAAAACAAGGCGTTTGTTGAAAAAAATTTATTTACCTATTTTGATAAAATAACCGGAAAGGATGCGCCGCTTTTCCCGGGCATAGAATTTTCCGAAGGGTTGATTTTGGAGCATGAAACTACCGGGCAGGAAATTTTTATGATGCACGGCCACCAAGCCGATTGGATGAATTCCGTGGGTTGGAAATTCAATCGTTTTATGGTTCGGGCACTATGGCGGCAACTTCAAATCTTTGGAATTGGCGATCCCACGAGCCCCGCTAAAAACTATAAAGAACTCATAAAGATTGAAAGACGCACCAAACGCTGGATTGTGGAGAATAAAAATCTATTCACTATAACTGGACACACGCACCGCCCCCGTTTTCCGGAGCCCGGTGAAATTGCATATTTCAACGATGGTAGTTGTGTGCATCCACGAAGCATCACGGGTCTGGAAATTGAAAAGGGGGAAATTTCACTAATAAAATGGCTCATCGCCACGACCGAAGATGGAGCTTTAAAAGTATTTAGGATCTTGCTGGAAGGGCCGCAAAAATTGATTGATTATAAAACCGAATGATTTTTCATACTTCCGGAGCGAGCTCTACTTCCAAGCCGTCAAGTTCTTCCTTTATAAAAATTTGGCAACCAAGCCGGCTGTTTTCTTTTACATAAAAAGCTTCGGAAAGCATCAAATCTTCGTCATAGCTCATTTCGGGAAGTTCGTGATCGCTTAAAATATAGCATTGGCAGGAGGCGCACATCGCCATTCCGCCGCAGATTCCAATGGTTCCTTCGGG
>JBEBRF010000129.1:0-6474 GCA_040394975.1 Aequorivita soesokkakensis | reverse complement strand
AAATGATACGACCCCGATGGGGTCGAACCCGCACATAACTTATAATTTCTATAAATATGCGAACCCTTCGGGTTCGGGTACAAAACTTCACTTTAAATCCCGAAGGGATTACATATTTATAATAAAACCAACAACGAAAATGATACGACCCCGATGGGGTCGAGCCCGCACATAACATATAATTTCTATAAATATGCGAACCCTTCGGGTTCGAAATTGGAAATATTTATTTACTATTCTTTAATATTCAACAATCAACTCATCGTCCCATCAATTTCCTTCCTATAAATACTCGGCAACGAAAGCTTGAAATAGACCGCCAAAAACCGGACGGTAAAAACGATGGCCCCGGAAATAAGAACGATAAAATTTTCCAAAAGGGGAGTGAAATGCAACAGGAAATAAGCCGAAGCGCCCAAAATACAGGCCGTTGCATAAATTTCCTTCCTGAAAATAATAGGGATTTGGTTACAAAGAATATCCCTGATTACACCTCCAAAACAGGCCGACATAGTGCCCAGCGCAATGCAGATTATTGGGTGAAAACCTGCGGCAATCCCCTTCTCCACTCCAATAATAGTAAAAAGGGAAATCCCGATAGTATCAAACAAAAACAGCGATTTCCGAATATAGCCCAATCTTTTTCGAAAAATTACAGCAAAAATTGTGGAGCCCAAAATAACATAAACATAAATGAGGTTACGCATCCACGCGATATCTGCCTCAATGAGTATATCGCGCAACGTTCCACCGCCCACAGCAGTTACAAAGGCAATTATGAAAATCCCGAACGGATCCAAACGTTTGTTGAGCGCCGTTAGCACTCCTGAAATGGCGAACGCGATGGTTCCCAAAATATCTATTACTAAAATCAGGCTCATTTTTGTTTAATTTAAATAATGCCCACCAACATTTCACATATTTTGGGTAAAGTGGTTATAATCTCGAAGCACGGTATCAATATATTGTTTGTCATATAAATCTGAGGTCGTTTCCAAAATGGTTTCCACCTTCTTCCGGAGCATATTTAAGGTTTTGAAATCGTTGGATTTTACTGCAATGAGATACGTTTCCTTAATCAATCGTGCATCTTTGTCTGTTAGTTTTGTAACGTTCAAAAACTTCGGCTGATAATCGTTCGCAATTTCTTCTAAAATAGTATGGCTTATTTTCACTTTGTTTTTTGTACTTATTACCACCGTGCCCGCTGCGTGGTCGCCAACGCGCTGTCTTTTATCTGAAAAAATTATTGAAAGCAACCCGATTGAACCCAAAAAAATCCAAATATCAACCAACCGCAACATCCACAAAACCATATAATCGCTCCAGCGGGCGGGCGTTCCGTCCACTTTTACAACACGGGTTTTCATTGCCATTTTGCCTACGGTCCTTCCATTGAAAAGTATGTGCATGTATAAGGAATAGAACATTACCGGAAGCAGCAGCAATTGTTGAAAACCAAATACCGTCCACCGGTCGCTAATGGCCATATCCATTGCTGCGGTGGCCAATTCAACAATATAGAAATACACAAAAAACAGAAAAATATCAATCAAAAAAGCCAAAATGCGTTCCCCAACGCTCACTATTTTATAGTCCAGATTTACGTTTTGGGTGGTATTGATTTCTAAATTTGCCATGTAAAAGCAAGTGGTTATATTTATCGAAAATTTCAGCTGATGCGCGAAGCGGCATTCGTCAAGCAAAATAAGGAAAAATGGATTGCATTTGAAAAAGCAATTACGCTTAATTCAAAAATAAGTCCAGACCAGCTTGCGGACCATTACATTCAACTCACGAATGATCTCGCTTATGCACAAACTTATTACCCTGATAGCAAAGCGCTGCAATACTTGAATTCACTGGCCTCGCAGGCGCACCAAAAGATTTATAAAAACAAAAAAGAAAACAAAAACCGCATTGTAAGTTTTTGGAAATATGAATTTCCGCTGTTTTTTCGGCAGCACCAGCGTATGTTGCTTTTTTCGTTTTTAATATTTTCAATAGCAACCGCAATCGGCGCAATTTCGGCAATAAATGATGATTCCTTTGTTCGACTGATTTTGGGCGATAGTTACGTGAATGAAACTTTAAACAATATTGAAAAGGGCGATCCAACTGCCATTTACAAAAGCGGCAGCGAAATCGGTACTTTTTTGGGAATAACCATCAATAACATTCGCGTTGCGTTTTTGGCCTATGCTTTCGGCGTGATTACTTCTTTGGGAACAGCATATATATTATTCAGCAATGGCGTGATGTTAGGGGCATTTTTTACATTTTTCTACAACCGCGATTTGCTTTTTGAAGCTTCAGAAAGTATTTGGTTGCACGGAACCATTGAAATTTCTGTAATCGTTATTGCCGGTTGCGCGGGAATGGTTATGGGCAACAGCATTCTTTTCCCAAAAACATATTCGCGGAAAGTTTCATTTCTGAAAGGCGCAAAGGACGGGCTTAAAATTGTGGTCAGCACCATTCCGTTTTTCATTATTGCTGGCTTTATCGAAGGTTTCATTACGCGTTACAGCAATATGCCGGTTTGGTTGGCGATGGCCATTATTTTTGCTTCGTTGGCGCTTGTTATTTTCTATTACGTTATTTATCCAATTATCCTCAACAAAAAACATGCAGCACAAATATATACCGCTTAAACGGCAACGTGATGTAGGCGAAATGATAACCACCTATTTCGAATTCATAAAACAGAATTTTAAGCCTTTTTTGAATATTTTCATTAGCTACAACGGAATCTTTATTCTTGGGTTTTTGGGTGTCAGTTATCTTTTGGTTACCGGTTTTATCGGCGCCTTTTCAGCAGAGTCGGGCTTTGGAATAAACAACGACCCATCCAATTATCTCGCCCTTCTTGGCGCGGGATTCATGGGTTTTTTGGTTCTTTTTATAATTACGGCAGTTTTAAATTACAGTCTCGCCGCGGTTTATGTGATTCAATATGAAAAGAACAACGGCGCTGAAGTAATAAAACGGAAAGTCTGGGAAATCATAAAACAGAATTTGGGGAAAATTATACTTTTCATCATTTTAATGATACTAATGTATGTGGTATTAATGGTGGTGGGATTTGTTCTGGCTTTCATCCCAATTATCGGCACACTCGCATATTATCTTATGATTTTGGCCTATACAAGTTGGGCCGGACTTTCATTTATGGCAATGATTCACGACAATCGCGAGGTTACCGAGGCTTTCGGGGAAGGTTGGAACTTGCTGAAAAAATATTTTTGGAAAAGTGTACTTACAAATTTGGTGATCGGTATTTTGTTGGGAATTTTAATGATGGTAGTTTTAATGATACCCGGAATTTTGATCGGCATTTACGCCTTTCATTCACTGGACACTGGGGTTGATCTCGCAAATTCGCCGGTGGCAAACGTGGTTTGGACGCTTGCACTTTCACTTGTTTTGATACTTTATACCATTAACCAGTCGATGGCGCAGTTTGTAAACGGCATTCTCTATTTTTCGCTGCACGAAGAAACATACAACGAGTCAACCCGCGAACGCATTGATAACATTGGCGCGGGTGAATAGATTTCTTTTCATATTATTTTTTCTTTTGAATTCATTTTCAGCATCAGCTTTTGTGAAGGACAGTCTTTCCATTTCTGTTGATAGCAGCAAGATTGTGCAAAAACATTTTTCGGAAAATTTATCCGAAAAATATTCCGGAAACGAATTTGATTACGATGCCATGGAAGGCGAGGCCGAAAACTTTTTAGGGCGCGCAATCAGTTGGTTTTTCAACAAACTTGGCGAAATTTTCGGCATCCATCTTTCGCCCGAAATGTACCAAATTGTCAAATTCCTCATTTATGGATTGCTCATCGTTTTTGCGCTCTATATTTTGGTGAAATTGCTGGTGGGCGATAATGCCTCGTCTTTTTTCAGCAGAAAAAGTAAACTGGTTGCGCCGCTGAATATTCAAGAGGAACACATCGAAAATGTAGATTTGGATAGCTACATAAAAAATGCTTTAAAGGAAGAAAATTACCGTTTGGCAATTCGGTATATGTATTTGAAATCACTGAAATTGCTTTCACTCAATAACATAATCGATTGGCATTTTGAAAAAACAAATAGCGATTATTACAGTGAAATTGAAAGTGAAAGTTTGAAGGAAAACTTCAAAAAAGCGTCCTATTTGTACGAAAATATTTGGTACGGCGAATATGCGTTGAACAAAACCGGATTTGAAAGCGCAAAAAAAGATTTTGAACATCTGGACCAAAACGTGAAAAATGCTGGATAAACGTTCAAAAAAAGTGCTTTGGATTTTCGGAATCGCGTTGCTGGGCATCGTGATTACGGAGCTCGTGCGCCCAAAACCGATAGATTGGCGTCCCAGTTATACTGCCGCCGATAAAATTCCTTTTGGCAGTTTTGTGCTTTTTGAGGAAATCAATTCACTTTTCAAAAATATTGAAATTGAAAAAATCCAAAAAGATCCGTATGAGTTTTTGACGGAGGGAAATTACACGCAAAATTCAGCCTATATTTTTATAAATGACGACCTTTTTTTTGATGAACGGCAAGCGGATGAAATTTTGAAATACGCTGAAAATGGCAACACCGTATTTATTTCTTCGCGAAGCATTGGCCCTATTTTGGCCGATTCGCTTAAAATAGAATCGTCATCAAATTACAATATTCTTGAAACGGAAATTCACCCAAAATTTTTCTCGCCATCGTTAAAACAAGATTCGCTTTACGCTTATAAAAAAGGGGTTTTCAAAACTTTTTTCAATAAAATCGATACATTGAAAACCACTGCTTTGGGCTATTACGAGTCCGAAAATTCAAAACTTGAAGACATAAATTATATAAAAGTAAACTTCGGAAAAGGCCAGTTTTTGCTTCACAGTTTACCGGAAGCGTTTTCAAATTACTATTTGCTGAAAAACAACGAACAATACGCCGCGAGCGTGCTTTCGTATATTGATGCCGACAAAATTTATTGGGATGAATACAAAAAATCCGGTCGAAAAGTGGTCACTTCGCCAATGCGGTTTGTTTTGGACCAAGCGCCGCTCACTTGGGCGTATTATGTTTTGCTCGGGGGATTGTTGATTTTTGTACTTTTCAAGGGAAAACGCGAACAACGGATTGTGGAAGTTATAAAACCGTTGGAAAATACTTCGGTGGAATTCACCAAAACCATTGGCGATCTGTATTTTCAACACAAAGATTACAGCAATATTATTGCGAAAAAAATTACTTATTTTTTGGAATCCCTTCGTTCCAAATACTTTTTGAACACAAATGAAATCAACGATGATTTCATTAAAAAACTAACATTGAAAAGTGGGAACACATTGGAAAAGACCCAAAAATTGATGCAATTAATAACCCATTTAAAAGAAAAATCCGTACACAGCGAAGCCGATTTGCTGGAACTGAACAAACAAATAGAAGCATTTAGACTATAAAATTATGGAAGATTTACAGGAAAATCCACTGGAATTCAATTCGAGAATCGATTTAAAAAATCTGCAGGGAGCGGTGGAAAAAATAAAAGCCGAACTTGGAAAAGTAATCGTTGGCCAAGAAAATATGCTGGAAATGCTCATCATTTCAATATTGACGGACGGCCATTCGTTGATTGAAGGCGTGCCGGGCGTTGCGAAAACATTGACCGCAAAACTATTGGCAAAAACGTTGGATGTAGATTTCAGCAGAATCCAATTCACGCCAGATTTGATGCCGAGCGATATTTTGGGAACATCGATTTTCAATGTGAAGAACAGCGAGTTCGAATTCAAAAAAGGACCCATTTTTTCAAACATCGTTTTGATTGATGAAATAAACCGTGCGCCCGCAAAAACACAGGCCGCACTTTTCGAAATAATGGAAGAGCGGCAAGTAACCATGGACGGCACCGAGTATAAAATGCCGCCGCCATTTTTGGTTTTCGCCACCCAAAATCCGGTGGAGCAGGAAGGAACGTATGCCTTGCCGGAAGCGCAATTGGACCGATTTCTTTTCAAAATAAATGTGCCGTACCCCACTTTGGAAGAGGAAATCCACATTCTTGAAAACGCGCACAACCGGAAAGACGCTTTTGTTTTGGACAGTGTGGTCCGCGTTTTAAATGCACAACAAATTGCCGAATATCAGCACACCATAAAACAAATAATCATTGAAAGCAATTTGCTGAAATACATCGCGGCAATTGTGGACAATACGCGAACAAATGCAAACCTGTTTTTGGGCGCATCGCCACGCGCATCGCTGGCAATTATGAACGCTTCCAAAGCTTTGGCAGCAATGAACGGCCGCGATTTTGTAACGCCGGACGATATTAAAAAAATCGCTCCTTCCGTTTTAAGGCACAGAATTATGCTAACGCCCGAGCGTGAAATGGAAGGAATAACCGCTGATAAAGTAGTGCAGCAGATTTTGGAAACTATTGAAATTCCGAGGTAGTGGAACAGAGAACAGAGAACAGAGAAC
>JBEBRF010000128.1:0-6480 GCA_040394975.1 Aequorivita soesokkakensis | reverse complement strand
CGACTGAGGGAACAATATTTTAACGAGAAAAACAAGAAGAAATGAAAACGTACAGTTTGGAAGAAATGACCGACAAGCACATGGGGAAAAAAGGAACAAAAAAGCGGGACGAATTCGAGAACGAACTTCGGCTTGACCTTTTGGGATATGCCATAAAACAGGCAAGAAAAGAAAGACATCTGACTCAAGAACAACTCGGCAAACTTGTTGGCGTGAAAAAAGCACAAATCTCAAAAATCGAAAACAGTACAACAGATGCCCGGTTTTCGACTCTAATGAAGGTTTTTGAGGTTTTAGGTGCAAGCGTAAAATTTAACGTAGAGCTTAACAACCAAAAAATGGCTTACTGAAAAAAATGCCAAAACGCACCACATTGTATAGTCCAAATTGACCAGCAAACTAACTGAAAAAGGAAGTTCACTCATTTTGACTTTTCCAAAAAAAATTGCAATTATAGTTTCGTGAAACGAATTAATTAAGAACTGACTAAATCAAAACGAAATGAAAAAAATTGGATTATTATTAACTATCGGACTTCTATTCTTAAAAGGATATTCTCAAGAAAAAAACTTTATTGACCAAGCATATTTGGAAACTACTGCGATTGTTGACACTTTGGTTGTTCCTGACCAAATTTATTTATCAATATTGATAACAGAAAAAGATACAAGAGGTAGAACATCTGTTGAGGAATTGGAAAACCGAATGAATACAAAACTTATCGCACTCGGAATTGATACAAAAAAACAACTTACTCTTTCAGATGTAACGAGTAACTTCAAAAACTATTTTTTAAAAGGAACTGACGTCTTAAAAAATAAAGCATATACACTATTGGTTCATGATGCAGAAACTGCTGGAAAAGTAATCGTTGGATTAGAATCAATTGAAATTTCCAACGTTTATTTAAGCAAAACCGAATATTCAAAATTAGAAGAACTTAAAATTGAACTAAAACAAAAAGCAGTTCTGAAAGCAAAATTGCAAGCGGAATCTATGTTAAAACCTCTAAATCAAAATTTAGGGAAAGCACTTTATATTTCGGATTTAAATTCAAACATTACGAATTTACTTCAAGGAAAAGCTGCTGGAATTCAAATCAGAGGTTACAATTCGGAATATAAAGCAAAAGAATATCAGCCAATCGACATTGAATTTGAGAAAATTAAAATAGACAGTGCAATAACAATAAAATTCGGAATTGAATAAAAACATGTGGCAACACCCCACTACCGCACATTTGCAACGTGTGGCCACACACCCAAACAAAGAATTTTAAATAAATCAATCAATACCATAAAAACATTCCTACTTGCATCCTTTGCTGGCGCGGGTGTCCAGCCCGGGTCACCCTCAATTACATCCAAACTGTAACTGTCCAATTCACTCGCATTAGCTGCGTAAAAAGCCTCGCTCAAAACTCAAAGCCATTCCCTATTTCCTATTTTCTATTTTCTTTTTTCCCATTCCCCTAAACATCATTTTTACTATCTTTCTAAAAGAGAATAACCATAAAGAAAAAACAAAATGACCTACCCATTCATTCCCATTGTGCTGATCGCCATCTTTTTGGCATACATCCTTTATCTTTTCCCCTTTAAAAAGGATGCAAAAAAAGCAAAAGCCGTGCTATATCCGGGATTGTTCTTCATCGCTATTTGGATTGGCATTTATTATTTTCTGTTGAAATAAAAAAAAAGGCATTGCTGAAAACCCAACGTGCAACGTTTACAAAAACACCGAAAACGATGAAGAAAACGATACTGCTCCTTTGCATTGCCCTTTGCTCCTTCCACGCCATTTCCCAAAAAGTTTTTGATGTGCACCTGCACGGCGACCCGGACCCGGCCAAGCAATTGGAAAACCTGGCAGCTGCGGGAGTGTATAAAACGGCGGTAAGTAGCTCATGGAATTTGCAGCAAAAGTACCAAAACACCGCGCAGTTAACGGTTCTTCACGGTTTAATGTTTCCCTGTCCAGAAGCGAAAGTTCCCTATAGCCTCCAATTTTGCTTTGAAAACCAAGCCGAATTTCCCGATATAATTTGGGTTGAAAATTTAATGAAGGAAGGTAAAATTCAATTTATTGGCGAAATATTGAGCCAATATTATGGCATTTCGCCTTCCGATGAAAAATTGTTTCCCTATTATGCCTTGGCCGAAAAATACGGTATTCCCGTGGGAATCCACACCGGATTGGCCGGACCAAACCACGGTTCCCCAAATTTCAAAGTGAGCCTCGGAAAACCAATTTTAATGGAAAATTTACTGCAAAAATTTCCAAAACTTAAAGTGTGGATTATGCACGCCGGCGCACCATTTTTAGAGGAAACTATCGCGCTGATGAAATATTACCCCAATGTGTACATCGATATTTCCGCAATAAACAATCCCTATATTTTTCCGAAGCAGGAATTTCAAAATATAATAAAAACCTTTATAGATGCGGGTTTTGAGGATAGAATTATGTTTGGCTCAGACAATGGCGACATAAAACTGACAATCGAAAACGTGGAAAACCTGGATTTTCTTACCTCTGAACAGAAAGAAAAGATCTTTTATAAAAATGCTGAAATTTTCTTCCAGCGAAATCCTTAATTTTCAGTTGAAAATTTACAGCCCAAAAAACACCGCGTTCGCCAAAAAGAGTTTTCCATTTTGCCAAAACGAACGGAAGGAAACATCATCAACCATATAAACTACACTGCCACTCCCCTTTTTCGTTTCCGCAAAAACGATGGAATTTTTTAGGGCAGCTTTTGCCGTTTCCCCGGAAAACCCGGAAACACTTTCGGGTTCGGTTATATAACCCACGTTATATCCGTCGCTTAAAAATTTATAGGAATCGCTGCCCAGTTTCAGACTGTAATATGTATCGCCATACCCAAACGCCAAAGGATGCGTATTGTCCAATTTCACTTTATAGATGCTTCCGGTTATAAAATCCTTGGTGCTTTCCATTTCGCGCTGGGCGAAGGGAACCATATTTCCTAAAGTATCCTTTCCTTTTTCAGCATTTTCTTCGCCATTCCTTTTCAGATCAAAACCTTCCTTTCCTTCAAAAATGCTTACCGCATTTGCAATGGCAATCACCCTTCCGCCCTTATCAATCCAGGATTCCAAAGTTTTAAAATTATCTTCATTAAAAATCGATTTATAATTTCCATCGGGCAAAACCAGCACCTCATAATCGCTCCATTGAATACTGCCAAAATCTCCCGTATTTATTGAAGTGATTGGATATTTCAGTTGGGTTTCAAAAAAATGCCAAAGCGCGCCGTAGCCCAACGAAGAAGTGCCCTCGCCCTGCAACATTGCCACTTTTTTGTTCTTAATCAAATGCACATACTGCGACCCAAAATCTGTCAAATTATCTGCATAACTTGTTGGCGAAGCGTATAATTCCCGCCCCATTTCGTTGGCAATTTCTATAAGCTTTTTGTCGAAATCTTGTTCGGACATCGAGCGGAGTCGAGATGTATTGTCGCTTCGCGTAATAATCAAACTGCCGCGTCCGAAAACTTTACCGCCAAAATTGAGTTCATTTTCAGAAAAGCGAACTTTAATTTTATGCTCAAGCAAAGCCGAAAGAAATTCCGCATCCTGCAAACTGTTCCACTTGACAATATAACCCGCCGCCATTGGTGAAGGTGTGTTAGGAATAAAATTATTGGGAGCTGAACCATTTGCTGGAACCAAAATAGTACTCGCCACAGTTTCAAGTCCGAAGGCATACGGAAGGCTCCAAGCGGTAATATCATAAGTCAATGGCGTTGAAAGCGCGGCGTTCGGTTCAAAAAGCACTTGCACCATTTTGCCTTTTGGTTGATTGGTGCATACAACCAAAGCATCTTTCGCATCCATTGTGCCTTTTTTATTGTCGGAATAATTGAAGCCAGTTGCAGTGCCGCCAGTTGCGTATCCGTACTTTATTTCGTGGCGGTCCAGCATTTCTGTCAGCGATTTTATATTGTCGGGATTGCCTTTCAGCACAAAGCTTTTGTATTTTAAAGCATCATTTTTAAAGAATTTTTTGAATTCAGCATTTAGGGAAGCTGCATTTTTTGAAGCTACTTCAATTGTGGAAAGTCCCGTAGTTGTGTGATGCGCCACGCGGTCAACAAGTGTTAACTCAATTTCTTCGTCATTGATAATTCCCAACCCCGCCATTCCATGGCCGGCCTGTTCATAAGTCATTCCGATGGCGCCCATATACAGCGGATACGTATCGCCATAACTTGGGTACAATAAATCGAAACTTTCGCGGGTGAAGAAAAGCCAACCGTTTTCGTCAAAATATTTCGCGTTGTTCTTTCCTATTTTGCTTTGGAATTCCCGCTGAAAAGGAGTAATTATTTCGTGATAAGGCTCCGCTCCCGGCGCAAAATAATAGGGATTATTGATAAACTGCTCATGAAAATCAACGTGGATATGTGGCATCCATTGGTTGTAAATTTTCAACCGCTGTTGCGTTTCCACTTGGCTTGCCCACATCCAATCGCGGTTCAGATCAAAAAGATAATGATTTGGGCGGCCAGCGGGCCAAGGCTCGTTGTGCTCTATCGCATCTCGCGAGGAATTATAGGGCGCAGCTTTCACTTGATTGTACCAATTCACATACCGATCGCGGCCATCGGGGTTTGCGTTGGGATCCATAATTATTACAACGTTTTTAAGATAATCGGGATGTTCGGTAATCAATTTATAAGCCGTGTTCATCGCGGCCTCGCTGCTGCTGGCCTCGTTTCCGTGAACGTTATAACTTAGCCAAACGATGGTTTTATCGGGCGTTGCATTTCCCGAAAGTATTCCAATATTCTTTAAATTATCGGTGCGTATCTGTTCAAGATTTCCCAGATTTTCTTCGGAAGAAATTATGGCGTAAACAAGTCTTCGGCGCTCATTTGTCTTTCCGTAGTCGAAGTATTTCACCATTTTACTATTTGCGGATAGGTGTTCAAAATAGGAAACAACATCAGCGTGACGGGAAAATTCGGTGCCAATTTCATAGCCCAAAAACTCGGAAGGGGATTTCAGTTGGGCGAAGGTAAACAGAGGCGCCAAGCAAAGTAGAAAAGTAAAAATTTTGGTCATTTTGTTTTTTTAAAGAATGGCTAAAGATAGCTAAATTCCAAAAATGAAATCCCAAATCCCAACCTGCCATTTTTTGGATTTTGGTGCTTTTAAATCGGAATTTAAAATCCATATTAACGTATCTTTAAACCCGCACCCAACTTAAAACGGTTATTTTTGTTTGAATTTTTTCCGAAGAATCTATGCCAACCCTTTCCATTCCGTATAAAAACACTGAATATTTTTCAAAATTGATATGCGATTATCTCGCTGAGGATGAAAACCTAAAACAATTCTACAATCGCTTTCCAAATCTGGAAAATTTCCAGCATCAATTCACCGAAAAGCAGAAAAATTTTACGGATGAAAAACGGCATTTATTGGCGAAACGGATTATGTTGCAATATGGCGACAATTCCATTTCGCAGCACACCTTGAGCAATATCGATTTGCTTCGCGAACACAATACTTTTACCATTACAACCGGGCACCAACTCAATCTTTTTACCGGCCCGCTTTATTTTCTCTATAAAATATTTTCAGCAATAAATCTTGCCGAAAAACTGAACAAAGAATATCCAAAAAACCATTTTGTGCCAATATATTGGATGGCAACGGAGGACCACGATTTTGAAGAAATAAATTATTTCAATCTTTTTGGGAAAAAAATGAAATGGGACCGAAAAGCTTCCGGCGCGGTCGGTGAGCTTTCCACGGAAGGTTTGAAGGAAGTAAAACAGCAATTGAAAAAGGAATTCGGCGAAAGCGATAACGCCAAAAAGTTGATTTCCCTTTTCGCCGATGCTTATACAAAACACGAAAATCTCGCCGATGCCACGCGCTATTTGGCAAACCAACTTTTTTATCACAGCGGTTTGGTAATCATTGACGGCAACGACGCCGAACTCAAAAAATGCTTTATTCCCTATGCCGAAAAGGAACTGACCGAAAACCTAAGCTTTAAAAAAGTTTCCGAAACCACTGAAAAATTGACGGATTTGGGTTTTTCCGAACAAGTGCATCCGCGGGAAATCAATCTTTTTTATTTAAAGGACAACCTTCGCGAACGGATTATTGAGCAGGAAAATAGATTTTATGTAAATGAAACGGAAATCTCATTTTCAAAAGAGGAAATTTTAAGTGAACTGCACGAAAATCCGCAGCGGTTTTCGCCGAATGCTTTATTGCGCCCGCTTTATCAGGAAGTGATATTGCCGAATCTGTGTTACATCGGTGGCGGCGGCGAGCTTGCGTATTGGTTTCAGTTGAAGGATTATTTCAATAAAATTGAAGTGCCGTTTCCCATTCTTTTGCTTCGGAATTCCGTGCTTTTGGTTCCGAAAATGCTTTCGGAAAAAATGCAGAAAATGAATGTTGAAATTGGGGATTTATTCCTTCCGCAGCACGA
>JBEBRF010000127.1:0-6509 GCA_040394975.1 Aequorivita soesokkakensis | reverse complement strand
GATTTACGATTTACGATTTACGATTTTTCAACCTGAAAAGTTTGTCTATCCAAATAACTTAGCGCATTGGGGCCTTCGTTAAATAACAGGTCCAAAACGGAAAGATTCGGAAGAAAGGAATGGTTTGCTTCGTGGACCTGTGAGTAAGTTTCTGGATTGAAATATGTTTTCCGTTTTGCATCTATCAAAAATCGAAGATCGGTTATTTCAGGCTTTGTTTCGAAAGAAACCGTTTTTGAAATTTCAACATCAATCCCGATCAATTCACATAACAAATCGAAAATTTTAAGATTGTGTTCCAATAAACTTTTAACGGGTTCTGTGAACAAATGCTCAAAATCATCTTCATAATATTCAAAAAAGGGCGAAGTTCGGTAGGCGCTCTGCAAGCTTTTCCAGTGCTGTTCCTGCCACGGGAAATCGTTTTCAACAATAACGTCCTTTGTTTTTTGCCGTTTTCCGGTTTTGGTGTGTTTTATGGGAATGTTCAAAAGCAATTTTCCGTTGCTGTGCGCAATAAATGCCCGGTTTCGGTAGGTTTGTTTTTGGTAATTGTCCTGAATTTCAAACACAACTTTTTCGGCCTGCGCCACGACCGCCATTTGCTCAATGGAAGGAAAATAGGAGGGATGCAGCAGTATTGTTTTCATTTTAAATTTAATGACTTCAAAAATAGGAAAGAAATCAAGAACGAAATCGAAATCGAAATCGAAATCGAAAATGTCACCCTGAGCTTGTCGAAGGGTTGAACTTGAAACCTTTTCCCTACATTTGTAAAAAACCAATAAACTATGCTCATAATCGGCATTGCCGGCGGCACCGGAAGCGGAAAGACAACCGTGGTGGACCAAATTGTAAAAGAACTCCCGGCGGGAGAGGTTTGCATTATTTCGCAGGATTCGTATTACCACGATACCAGTGAACTGTCTTATGACGAACGCGTAAAAATAAATTTCGACCACCCAAATTCCATTGATTTTGATTTGCTTGTGGACCATTTGAAGGAACTTCGAAACGGAAATTCCTTTGAACAACCCGTCTATTCCTTTGTGGAGCACAACAGAACGGGGGAAACAATCACCACATTCCCAAAAAAGGTTATCATTGTTGAGGGAATTTTGATATTGGCGAATCCAGATATCCGTAAATTGTTCGACATAAAAATATTCGTGCACGCCGATAGCGATGAACGGTTGATACGCCGCTTGAAACGCGACATCGCCACGAGAGGCCGCGATTTGGAAGAGGTATTGAATCGATACCAAACCACTTTGAAGCCAATGCACCAACAATTCATTGAGCCCACCAAGGAATTCGCCGATATTATAATCCCCACCAACCGGTACAACACCGTGGCGGTAGATCTGATCAGAAGCATAATCCATCAAAAAATCAACTATACTCAACTATGAGTTTGTCAGAATTTAGAAAGAATAAATGGGTGCGGTTTATAAGCAATAAATACGTGCTTATCCTGCTTCTTTTTATAACGTGGATGGTCTTTTTTGATACAAATTCGGTTCTGATCCACGGCGAATTGGAGAAGGAAATAGATGCATTGGAAAACAACGCCGAATTCTATCAAAAGGAAATAGACAATGACAAGAGCTTCATCCAGAAAATGGAGGACAGCAATGAAATGGAAAAGTTTGCCCGCGAGAAATATTATTTGAAAAAGGAAAACGAGGATATTTATATCATAGAACACGAAGACAGCATCAAAAAAGAGGAAAAGCGATGAGCAGTTTTTTATTTGAAGAATTTGATGAGGTTTCCGCAAAACAGTGGAAACAACAGATTCAGTTTGATTTAAAAGGAGCAGACTATAACGAAACCTTGGTTTGGCAAAGTCCCGAGGGCGTAAACGTAAAACCTTTTTATCATAAAGATGATTTTAAGGATGATTTTCGCCCCATTCCCGGACAGCCAAATTCGTGGAAAATTGCCCAAAAAATATTTATAGATGATGAAAAGATAGCAAACAATATCGCCATTGATGCTTTAAATCGCGGCGCCGAATCCATAATTTTTTCAGCGGAAAAGGAATTCGATTTCAAGAAGACTTTTGAAAATTTTCCATTTGAAACCACACCGATTTATTTCGAAATAAAATTCCTTTCCGAAGCATTTTACAGTAATCTCATTCACTTCCTTTCGGAAAAAAATGCCACGGTCTTTTACAATATCGATATAATTGGAAACCTCGCCCGAACCGGCAATTGGTTTCACAATTTAAAAAAGGACCACGAAATTTTAAACGCCATTCTTGAAAGGAATGCTGCGGAAAATATTTTTTCGGTGGATGCTGGACTGTACCAAAATGCGGGCGCAAATTCCGTCCAACAATTAGCTTATGCTTTGGCACATGCCAATGAATATTTAAATGTCACCTCGAGCGCAGTCGAGAGGTCGAGCGCAGTCGAGAACGCTTCGGCTCCGCTCAGCGACCGTTCCCGTTCCCTGAGCGAAGCCGAAGGGAGCGGAGCCGAAATGACCTTCAAAATAGTGACCGGCCCAAATTATTTCTTCGAAATAGCAAAAATCCGTGCCTTGCGAAAACTATACGCGACTTTGGCAAAGGAATACGGCGTAAATGAGAATTGCCACATTTTGGCAATTCCTTCAAAAAGAAACAAAACGCTGTACGATTATAACGTAAATATGCTGCGCAGCACCACCGAAAGTATGAGCGCGATTTTGGGCGGGGCCAATGCGGTCTGCAATCTTCCGTACGATGCGCTGTACCACAAAAGCAACGAATTTGGCGAGCGAATCGCCCGCAACCAATTGCTCATTTTAAAGCACGAAAGCTATTTTGAAACAGTGGGCAATCCCGCAGACGGAACGTATTATATTGAAAGTTTGACCGATGAACTCGCGGAAAAAGCATTGCAGCTTTTCAAGGAAATAGAAAAGGGCGGCGGATTTCTTCAGCAATTAAAGGAAGGAACAATTCAGAAAAAAATAAAGGAAAGCGCTGAGAAGGAACAACAGTTTTTTGATAGTGGCTCAATGAAATTATTGGGAACGAACTACCACCCCAACAAAAACGACCGGATGAAACACGATTTGGAACTTTTCCCTTTCGTAAAGCACAATCCTGTCAAAACATTGATTGTACCGATTATTGAAAAACGCTTGTCAGAAGAATTGGAACAGAACAGATTAAAAACGGAAGACTGACCCAAATTTTCAGTATTTTTGAAATAAAACACAGCGTTATGGAAGTCCTTAAACAAACAGTAAAAGTTCAAAACCGTCAGGTAATAATCAACTTGCCACACGATTTTGATGCCGATGAAGTGGAAGTCATCATTCTTGCCAAAGAAAATGATTATAATGATTTTGAGTTGAGCGATGAACAAAAAAGGATGTTGGATGAGCGCGCCAAAGAACCTGATGAGAATTACATTCCCATGAAAAAATGCCTTGACGATCTAAAAAAGAAATATGGGCTATGAAGTTGATATATTACCTTCAGCCAAAATTGAAATTGCAGAGGCTCTCGATTACTATTCAATAATAAGCGATATATTGCCCCAAAAGTTTATGGATGAATTGTATTCTTTGTATGAATTATTAAGAATCAATCCTCACTATCAGAAGAGACATGAATATATTCGGGGACTTCCATTAAGAAGATTTCCCTACATATTATTTTTCACTGTTGATGAAACAATAAAAACGGTCAAAGTACTTTCCTGTTTCCACACTTCCCAAAACCCAAAAAAGTATCCAATATAAATTGAGTTATTCAAATCTTGAAAATATAAATTTGAAAACAGAAAGCCAAAAATCATGAGCATTGAAGCCTTAAAAGTTATCGTCGGAATTGTCTTTGTTATGTTAGGCCTGGCAATCCTGCTTCGACTTAAAAAATTGAGCAAATCAAAATATTTCCGCTATCTATTTCTTATAGTGTCAATTCTTTTGATCGGCTTCGGAATCTATTTGGCAACCACGGTATTATAGCAATGAGTAGAAAAAATTTACAACATATTAGTTTGAAAAAGACGGATGACGGAAGACTGAAGACGGAAGACCAAGCTGTTACCCCAAACGCAGTCCAGGGGCGGTCCCTGAGCGGAGTCGAAGGGCAACCTGAAACCTTTCAAACCGCCGAAGAAATCCCAATAAAAAAACAATACACCGCTGAAGACATTCAGCACCTGAAACACCTAAACTTCGCCGCCGGAATTGCGCCCCACCTCCGCGGTCCGTATTCCACAATGTACGTCCGCCGTCCGTGGACCATCCGCCAATACGCAGGTTTTTCAACGGCTGAGGATAGCAACGCCTTTTACAGAAGAAATCTGGCCGCAGGCCAAAAAGGACTTTCCGTTGCTTTCGATCTTGCCACCCACCGCGGCTACGACAGCGACCACGAAAGGGTAGAGGGCGATGTGGGAAAAGCAGGCGTAGCGATAGACAGCGTTGAGGACATGAAAATTCTTTTCGACCAGATTCCACTGAACGAAATGAGCGTCTCGATGACGATGAACGGCGCCGTGCTTCCCATTATGGCCTTCTATATTGTGGCCGCTGAAGAGCAGGGCGTTTCTCTCAAAGATTTGTCGGGAACCATCCAAAATGATATTTTGAAGGAATTCATGGTGCGCAATACCTACATCTATCCGCCCACGCCATCGATGAAAATAATCAGCGATATTTTTGAATTCACTTCGAAAAATATGCCCAAATTCAACAGTATTTCTATTTCCGGTTACCACATGCAGGAAGCGGGCGCTACCGCAGATATTGAATTGGCGTACACCCTCGCAGATGGTCTCGAATACCTCCGCACAGGAATAAAAGCGGGAATGGATATTGACACTTTCGCCCCGCGGCTCTCCTTCTTTTGGGCCATCGGGATGAACCATTTTATGGAAATCGCCAAAATGCGTGCCGCCCGGATGCTTTGGGCAAAAATCGTAAAACAGTTCAACCCAAAGGACGAAAAATCTTTGGCGTTACGAACCCATTGCCAAACCAGCGGATGGAGCCTTACCGAGCAGGATCCATTCAACAATGTGGCGCGAACCGCTATTGAAGCGGCAGCCGCAGTGTTCGGCGGAACGCAATCTTTACATACAAATGCTTTGGATGAAGCAATTGCTTTGCCCACAGATTTCTCCGCCCGAATCGCACGGAACACACAGCTATTTCTACAAACCGAAACCCAAATCACCCGAACGGTCGATCCTTGGGCTGGCAGTTATTACGTGGAAAACATTACCAATGAAATAGCCAACAAAGCGTGGGCGCTGATTCAGGAAGTGGAAGAACTGGGCGGAATGACCAAGGCCATTGAGGCCGGCATACCCAAACTTCGCATTGAGGAAGCTTCCGCCAGAAAACAGGCGCGTATTGATAGTGGGCAGGACATAATCGTGGGCGTAAACAAATACCGCCTTGCCAAGGAAGACCCATTGCAAATCCTTGATGTGGACAACCAAAAAGTCCGCACCGCGCAGATTGAAAGATTGAACCGAATAAAAGCCGACCGCGACAATGAAAAAGTGGCCAAGGCACTTGACGATATTACAAAATGTGCACATAGTTATGTAAATTCAACAGAATCCCCTTTTCAGGGGAATAAGAATTTATTAGCTTTAGCCGTGGAAGCCGCCCGCCACAGGGCAACCTTGGGTGAAATCTCCACAGCGATGGAAAAGGAATTCGGCAGGTATAAGGCACAAATACGCTCCTTTAGCGGGGTCTATAGTAAAGAAATGAAAAAAGACGAAAGTTTTGAAAAAGCAAGGCAAATGGCCGACAAGTTCGCCGAATTGGAAGGCCGCCGCCCGCGTATTATGATTGCCAAAATGGGGCAGGACGGCCACGACCGCGGCGCAAAGGTGGTGTCCACCGGCTATGCCGATGTAGGGTTTGATGTGGACATAGGCCCGCTCTTCCAAACCCCCGCCGAAGCCGCCAAACAGGCGGTGGAAAACGACGTGCACATTCTCGGCGTTTCCTCCCTTGCCGCGGGCCACAAAACCCTTGTGCCACAGGTTATCGAGGCCCTAAAAAAGTACGGCCGCGAAGATATTATGGTCATCGTAGGCGGCGTGATACCCGCGCAGGACTACCAGTACCTTTTTGATGCCGGCGCCGTTGCGGTTTATGGCCCCGGCACCCGCATTAGCGATGCCGCTATTGAAATGTTGGGGGTTTTGATTGAGGGGGTGGAGTGAATTTTTAAATAATTTCTATGATTGGAAAAGGTAATAAAAACGAAAATTATGAAATACTTAATTTATTAGGTTATGGTCTAGCCAAATTCAATGATTCTTTTATCAAACAATTTGGATTTAATACTAAGAATAGTTTCTATGAATATATTGTTGAAATTGATATTTCCAAAACCACGGGGACTGTAAAAAATAGACAAGATTTATTTGATCCTTTTTTTGAAAATGGAAGAAAGGGCTGGTGGCAAAAAGGTAATGCTTACATTCATAGAAAATATTTAATTGACGGATTATTTGGAAACCTAAATGTTTATG
>JBEBRF010000126.1:0-6589 GCA_040394975.1 Aequorivita soesokkakensis | reverse complement strand
AAAGTTCCGCTTTTGAACCACCACACTTCGGGCGTTCGGATGGAATTTTATCGGGATGATTTAGAAGAGGCCCGAAGCCGCGATCCGTATCCGAAGTTGAAAAAACTTTTGATTGAAAATGGCTTTTCAGAAAAGGAACTTTTGAAAATCGAAACTGAAATCGAAATCGAAATCAAAAAATCCCTCGAAAAAGCATTAAAAGCCGAAGACCCAAAACCCGAGGATTTGTTCACCCACGATTTCGCGCCCACTGAAATCACCGAAGAAGTTGGCGAGCGTTCTCCAAAAGGCGGCGAAAAAGTGGTGATGGTGGATTGTGCGCTTTCGGCCGTTGAGGAAATTATGCGAAAACATCCCGAATCGCTTTTATACGGGCAGGATGTGGGCGGGCGTTTGGGCGGCGTGTTTCGCGAAGCGGCAACTTTAGCACAAAAGTTTGGCGACAATCGAGTTTTTAATACGCCAATTCAAGAGGCTTTTATTGTGGGAAGCACCGTCGGGATGAGCGCAGTTGGTTTGAAACCAATTGTTGAAGTGCAATTTGCCGATTATATTTGGCCCGGATTAAACCAACTTTTTACCGAGGTTTCCCGAAGTTGTTATCTCTCAAACGGGAAATGGCCGGTTTCAATGGTTTTACGGGTACCGATTGGCGCTTACGGCAGTGGCGGGCCGTACCATTCTTCCTCCGTGGAAAGCGTGGTGACGAACATTCGCGGGTTGAAAATCGCTTATCCCAGCAACGGGGCCGATTTGAAAGGGTTGTTGAAAGCCGCATATTACGACCCAAATCCTGTTGTGATTTTTGAGCACAAGGGGTTGTATTGGAGCAAAGTGAAAGGCACAAAAGGCGCAACTTCTTTGATGCCGGCGGAAGATTATATTTTGCCGTTCGGAAAAGCTTGGGTTTTGCAGGAAATCTGGAAGCAGGAAAATGACGAAACACTTTCAATAATTACGTACGGAATGGGCGTGCATTGGGCGATGAACGCTTCCGAAGAACTGGGAATGCAAGACAGAATTGAGGTTGTGGATTTGCGAACGCTTCATCCGTTGGATTATGAAACTGTGTTTAAGTCGGTTAAAAAATGCGGCAAATGTTTGGTTGTTACCGAAGAGCCTTCCGAAAATGGGTTTAGCCGCGGGCTTCAGGGAAAAATCCAAGAGGAATGTTTTCAATATTTGGATGCGCCGGTTATGTTGATCGGTTCTGAAAATATGCCCGCCATTCCGCTGAATTCAACTTTAGAGGAAACTATGATTCCTTCCACGGAGAAAGTGAAGAAAAAGATTTTGGAAATTTTGAATTATTAATTTCCACTACAGGAGCATAAGTGCTACTACGTAATTTTATGCGTAAACATAAAATAGCTTAAAAATTTTTCTACCTTCATTGTGACCGAGGTCACAATTCATCTTTAATACGATCGTCATGAAATCAATTTTTAATGTTGCCTGTTTTTTGTCAATGTTCATTTCCTCTGCACAATGGACCACAGATACCGATGTAAATACTCTGGTCGCCCAATCGGGAGAACTTGATGTGCAGGCCGTTGGCACTTCAGACGGGCAGACTTACGTTATATTTTGGAAAAACGTGGGCGCGCCCACAAACATTGAGTTGCGTATGCAAATACTTGACGCAGACGGCAATCGAAAATTTGGTGATGACGGAATGTTGGTTAGCAATCAATTGCCAATGAGCACATTTACCGTAATTATGAATTCCGTGGTGGACGCAGATGATAATCTTTACATAGGCGTTACGGGTACGGGTGATTTTTCGGCTTATGCTTTTAAATTGGATATTGACGGAAATCAACTTTGGGGTGCCAATGGCGTTAACTTGGGTACGGGTGTGCCGGTAACCATTTTGCCTTTGTCCTCGGGTGAGGCCATCGTTTCGTGGCGGGATTCGGGTCCAGCCCTCATGCAAAAATTGGACGCAAATGGTAACACGGTTTGGCCCAGCACAAAGCCAATAGGCAGCACCAATACGCAAGCTGCCAATTTATTTGAATTGTCCAATGGCGATTTTGAAGTGGTCTATCACGGACTTTTAAGCGGTATCAGCTCCAACCTATACGCACAACGATTTGATCCAGATGGCGATCCGGTTTGGGCGAGCGCTGTGCAAATTGCGAATGGAACCACTGCATTTAACCGTTCATATCCGGGAGTGCAGGACGGTGATGTGGTGTATATGGGCTATTTCTCATCTACCGGAATGCGATTTGATTCGTATCTGCAGCGCATCAATCCTGACGGCACATTGCCCTGGGGAATTAACGGCGCCGATTTTGACATAAACCAGACCGATTATGAAATGGAAACTGAAATTGCCTTTCAAAATGGGTCGCAGTATATATGGTCCATTACTACCTATAGAAATTCAACACAAAGCGAAGTGGGGGAATATGTTCAAAAATTTGATAAAGATTCGGGCGCACGGGAATTTACCGATAATGCGAAAGAAATTTTCCCGATTGGAGCGGAAAAAGCGCACGCCGGATCACTTCAATTAAGGAATAACACCCCTCTTTTCTTGATGATGGAAGGCGAAAACAACGGCGTTGCACCAACTACTTTGAACGCTGTGTATCTCGATGAAAACGGCGACTTTGTTTGGCCAGAGGAAACCCGTCCCGTGGCTACTTTTGCAGCGGCCAAAAATAGGGTCAGCTTCACGAAGGAGGGAAATATGCAAAACGTAGCTGTTTTTGCTGAGGATAAAGGAAACGGAATGAAAATTTATGCGCAGAATTTTGAAGACGACACGGTGGGGATTGAAACATTTTCAACGGCTTCCATCTTTTTCGCAAACCCTGTGGAAAATGAAATGACTTTGAAAAGCAATACGGGCGTTGAAGCAATTTCAATATTCAACGTTTTGGGCCAACAAATATTTACTGCAAAATACAACGGAGAAAACACCGTAAATATCAACATCCAAAACTGGAATTCGGGAATTTATTTTATGAATGTTTCCACAAATGAAGGGGTAAAAACAGGTATAAAACTTGTTAAACAGTAATTCTAACCCTAACAATTAAAAAGCCTTTTCAAACATTTTGGAAAGGCCTTTTTTTAGATAATTTCTTTTCGATTTATTTTTTAATTGCTCCGGGCGGATATTCCGCTAAAATCTTCATCACAATTTCACGAATTCGTTTTTCCTTTCGCTCCATATCCTGTGTTACCAAATCTGCGCTTCCCATTCCCTGCCAAACCAAGGAGTTGGTTTTTGCATCGATCAAATCTATGTAAAGCGTTCCTTCAGCCGTGCGCGACACACTACTTCCGCCGTAATAACCGCCGTAATACCAAGGTCTCCAGCCCCAACCGTAGCCAAAATTATTGTTGTAAACGTCAACCCTTTCGCGCTCTTTGGTGAAAATACTAACCAGCAAATCCGGGTTTTCAGATTTTGACATTCCTTTAATCGTAAGATTTTCTTCAATCGCGCGAAGAATGCGCTTTTTGTCGAGGTCGCTGATTTCGGCTTTATCAATTCCCGGCTTGAAAAAAGCGAAGGAATTGTACTGAGTAAAATTTGCCTCTTTGTCAAAATCTGTTGCCACGCGAACGGTGGAGCAGGATGCGAAAACAAAAAGCAATAACAGCGGTAAAAATTTAAGTGCCTTCATAATGCAATTTTTTTAAGGTGAAACAAATGATTTTACATTTGCAGTTTTTCTTTTAAAGTTAAAGAAATTTATTCGAAAAGCGTGTCGTCGACGAAATTTGGAAGCGTAACCTTTAACTGCGGATTGTTTTCCATCGCACGTTTTATTGCGAATACTGCTTCGTCATTCCGTGCCCAACTGCGCCGTGCTATTCCGTTATTTACATCCCAAAAAAGCATGTTTTCCAAACGTCGTTGCGCATCAGTGCTACCATCAAGAACCATTCCGAAACCGCCGTTAATAACCTCGCCCCAACCAACGCCACCACCATTGTGGATGCTCACCCACGTTGCTCCGCGAAAGCTGTCGCCGATTACATTTTGGATGGCCATATCCGCAGTAAACCTGCTGCCGTCATAAATATTTGAGGTTTCACGATAGGGCGAATCTGTTCCCGAAACGTCGTGATGGTCGCGACCCAAAACAACGGGCCCTATTTTTCCTTCGGAAATGGCTTTGTTGAAAGCCGAAGCAATCTGCACCCGTCCATCGGAATCCGCATATAGAATGCGCGCTTGAGAACCAACGACCAGTTTATTTTCCTGTGCACCTTTTATCCAAGTAATGTTATCCTGCATTTGTTGCTGGATTTCCTTTGGCGAATTTTTCATCAATTCTTCCAAAACTTCGGAAGCGATTTTGTCCGTTTTTTGAAGATCTTCAGCTTTGCCCGAAGCACAAACCCAACGGAAAGGTCCGAAGCCGTAGTCGAAGCACATTGGGCCCATTATGTCTTGAACGTATGACGGATAAGCCCATCCCCCGGCCCCTTCCCGAAGGGAAGGGGAGCTTGTCATATTTCCATTTTTGTCTTTATAAACATTGGCACCGGCGCGCGAAGCTTCCAAAAGAAAAGCATTTCCGTAGTCAAAAAAATAGGTGCCTTTTGCGGTGTGTTTGTTGATGGCTTCCACTTGGCGACGCAGGCTTTTTTGCACTTCTTTTTTGAATTGTTCGGGGTTGTTCGCCATCATTTCGTTGGCTTCTTCGTAAGAAATTCCAGCGGGATAGTACCCGCCGGCCCACGGATTGTGGAGCGAGGTTTGGTCGCTTCCCAAATCAATTTGAATATTTTCTTCGGCAAATTTCTCCCAAACTTCAACCACATTTCCGTCGTAAGCGATGGAAACAGTTTCTTTGTTTGCCGTTGCTTCTTTCACTCGTTTTGAAAGTGCATCCAAATCTGAAATCACTTCATCAACCCAACCTTGGGAATGTCTGGTTTCCGTAGCTTTTTTGTTCACTTCGGCACAGACCGTTACGCAGCCGGCAATATTTCCCGCTTTTGGCTGTGCACCGCTCATTCCGCCCAATCCCGACGTTACAAACAAACCGCCTTTTGGTTCTTTTTTAATTTTTCTGAAACCATTCAAAACTGTAATTGTGGTTCCGTGCACAATTCCTTGCGGGCCGATGTACATATAGCTTCCCGCCGTCATTTGGCCGTATTGCGTTACGCCGAGCGCATTGAATTTTTCCCAATCGTCCGGTTTGGAATAATTAGGAATCATCATTCCGTTGGTAACCACAACTCTCGGCGCATCTTTATGCGAAGGAAACAGACCCAGCGGATGCCCGGAATATACCGCCAAAGTCTGCTCATCGGTCATTTCCGAAAGATATTTCATTGTCAAAAGATACTGCGCCCAGTTTTGAAAAACCGCTCCGTTTCCGCCGTAAGTAATCAATTCGTGCGGATGTTGGGCAACTGCATAATCCAAATTGTTTTGGATCATCAGCATGATTGCTTTCGCCTGTTCGCATTTCCCGGGATATTCTTCAATGGGTCGTGCATAAATTTTGTAATCGGGGCGAAAACGGTACATATAAATACGTCCATATTTTTCCAATTCCTCACGAAATTCAGGCAGGAGCGTAGCGTGATGCTTGGGTTCAAAATACCGAAGCGCATTGCGGAGCGCAAGTTCCTTTTCTTCTTTTGAAAGAACATCTTTTCGCTTTGGCGCGTGATTTATTGCAGGCTCGAAAAGTTTCTTTTCGGGTAAAACTGCCGGAATGCCTTGTTGTATTTGTTCTTTGAAGTTCATTTTATAATTTTTTCTTTGCGTTCTTTACGCCTTGGCGGTGAAAAATAACCGCAGAGTCGCAGAGGGCGCAGAGTTATAAATTGTTTACTATTCTTTTGAGCCCGTCAATTAATTTTACAGAATTAAAATTGATTAAAAGACCCAGTTTTATTTCTTTCAATTTTAGATATGTCAATATTTGTGCGGTGTGTATGGGCGCCAAAACATCCACAGATTTTATCTCAACAATCACTTTGTTTTCGACAATCATGTCAATTCGATAACCCGCATTTAATTTAATTTCTTTGTAAACTACTGGCAATGGTATCTGCGATTTAACGTTCAAACCCATTAAAGTTAACTCATGCGCCAAACAAACCTCATAAGTGCTTTCCAGAAGTCCAGGGCCAAGTTGCTTATGCACTTCAATACAGGCCCCAATTATTTTTGAAGATATTTCATTCTCGGTCATGACTAATTTTCTTTGCGTTCTCTGCGCCTCTGCGGTAAAACATTTTACACACCCACAATTCTATTGATGTTTCCCGGTTTTTTTATCAAACCCATACGGACAATGCTTACATCCGCTTTCGCAACAATAACCGCGTTTTAGGTGATATTGCTCGGTAAAACATTTATAACCTTCGGGCGTGAGGTAATAATCGCCTTCTTCGAGCGGTATATTTTTCTTGGGGAAAAGCATTTCACAAAAGTAAGGATTTCGGAGGGGAAAGTTTTAAAATTGAAGCAAATCCAATGTTTCGGGATTTAAGCTTTAAATTTGCAGAATCAATTCCACCGAAATGGCAGAACACAAAGCAGGATTCGTAAATATTATTGGAAACCCAAACGTGGGCAAAAGTACGCTGATGAACG
>JBEBRF010000125.1:0-6765 GCA_040394975.1 Aequorivita soesokkakensis | reverse complement strand
ATGCGGTCTTTGGTGGAATGTCCCGGGTTGAAAGCTTCAACCTTTGCGAAGTAATTACCTTTCAGATTTTGGGTAATCTTGTTAAGCTTTATTAACGGAGTGTTGCCTATAAGTTCCAACACATTATTGTGGGCTTTTATCTCTTCTTTCATAAAAAAAGGAATTCGTTTTAAAATAAATTCAGCGTGAATCTGAAAATTTTAACCGGACAAAGGTAAGGAATTATTTTTATTACTCCGTAATTCCTTCCAAATCCAATAGAAAAGCATAATCCATTGCCACCTCCCGTAAAGCTTCAAAACGGCCGGACGCCCCGCCGTGGCCGGCATCCATATTTGTGTGCAAAAGAAGTATATTATTGTCAGTTTTTAAATCTCGGAGCTTGGCCACCCACTTTGCCGGTTCCCAATATTGCACTTGGCTATCGTGCAGCCCGGTGGTTACAAATATATTTGGATAGTTTTTGGCACCCACATTGTCATAAGGGGAATAACTTTTCATATAGTTATAGTATTCTTCCTCGTTTGGATTTCCCCATTCATCATATTCACCCGTGGTCAATGGAATGGAATCGTCGAGCATCGTGGTCACCACATCAACAAAGGGCACTGAGGCCAATATTCCATTGTATAATTCCGGAGCCATATTCATAATTGCCCCCATCAACAAGCCGCCAGCGGAGCCTCCCGCGGCGTATAGATGTTCCGGGGAAGTATAACCTTCCGCAATCAAATATTTTGAGGCGTCAATAAAATCAGTAAAGGTGTTTTTCTTTTTTAATAGTTTTCCGTCCTCATACCATTGGCGTCCCATATATTCGCCGCCGCGGACGTGGGCAATAACGAAGATGAAACCGCGGTCCAGCAGACTTAATCTCACCGAAGAAAAATAAGGATCCACTGTGGCGCCATAAGAGCCATAACCGTAAATGAGCAGCGGGTTTTGCCCGTTTAGGGTGATCCCTTTTCTGTATATAACAGACATTGGGATTTTGGCCCCATCTTGGGCAGTTGCCCACAAACGTTCGGTTTCATAATTGTTTTTGTCAAATGTTCCGCCCAAAACCTCGGTTTCCTTTAAAACTATTTTCTCCCCTGTTTCCATATTAAAATCTATTACGGAAGCGGGCGTGTTCAATGAATTATATCCGTAACGGAGAATTTTGGTATCGAATTCAGGATTTTGAGTCGTGAAAGCTGTGTAGGTTTCATTATCAAAAGGAAGGTAAAAGTCTTCGTTGCCTTCCCATTTTTTTATGCGAAGTTTGCTTAGCCCGTTGTTGCGTTCGCTCACCACAAGATAGTCCTTGAAAATATCGATATCTTCAATCAACACATCATTCCGGTGCGGAATCATATCTACCCAGTTTTCTTTGGAAGTGTTGTCTTCCGAAGTTTTCATCAGTTTAAAATTGAGCGCTTTGTCCTTATTGGTGAGCACATACCAATTGCGTTGGAAGTGGGAGATACTGTATTCCAGCCCTCTTTCCCGGGGATGGAAGATTTTGAATTCGCCCAAAGCATCATTGGCTTTCAGCACGCGGTATTCTGATGTCAGGGTGCTGTAGCTGCCAATTACTATAAATTCCCTCGATTTGGTTTTATAAACATAGGTCCCGAAAGTTTCGTCTTCTTCGGTAAAAACCAGTTCGTCCGTAATTGGATCGGTTCCTAAAGTATGGCGGTAAATTCTATCGGCCCGCAGGGTTTTTTCATCCTTTCTTGTATAAAAAAGCGTTTTGTTATCGCTTCCCCAAGTGGCACTTCCCGTTGTTAAAGGAATTCTTTCGGGATAGATTTCGCCCGTTTTTAGGTTTTTTATGAAAATATCATACTTTCTTCGGCTTAGTGTGTCCACACCGAACGAAACCAAATTATTATCTTCGGAAACATTCAAGCCAGTTAAATTGTAATAGGAATGGCCTTTTGCCATTTCGTTCACATCAAAAAGTATTTCCTCCTTTGCATCAAGTGAACCCTTTTTTCGGGTGTAAATAGGGTAATCTTTTCCGGTCTCATAACGGGTTATATAGAAATATCCATTCAATTTATACGGAACAGATGCGTCATCTTCCTTTATCCGCGCCTTCATTTCCTCAAAAAGATCTTCCTTAAACTTTTCGGTATGCGCGGTCATGGCTTCGTAATAGCTGTTTTCAGCTTTTAAATAATCAATGACCCTTTCATCCTCCGGATTGTTGAGCCAGTAATAATCATCGACGCGAACATCACCGTGTGCCGTTAATTGCTTGGCAATTTTTTGTGCTTGTGGGGGCGTAATTTCCATAATTTTAGTTGCAGTTTCCTGTGCATATATTGAAGCGGCAAAAATAAGCGAAGCAAATGAAAGGAAGTTGGATTTATTCATTATTAACTGTTTTTGAATTGACCACCAAAATAGTAAATTTGGAGCAACAAAAAATTTAAATAATATGTTTGGAGATTTAATGGGAATGATGGGCAAGCTCAAGGAAACCCAAGAAAAAGTGGAAGCCACCAAAAAAAGAATGGAAACTGTGCTAATTGACGAAGCCAGTAGCGATGGACTTCTAAAAATCACATTGACCGCCAACCGCAAAATAAAAGCCATCAACATTGACGATAGCCTTTTGGAAGATAAGGAACAATTGGAGGATTATTTAATTTTAACGCTCAATAAGGCCCTTGAAAAAGCCACAAACATTCACGATGCTGAGCTTGCGGCCGTGGCCAAGGAAGGACTTCCCAATATTCCGGGAATGGATATGTTTAAATGAAAGCGCTAAAAGTCTTTTTTTGAACATTTGTCCGCAGGTTTTTTTCTCCACCTTCCCCAACGAAAATGCTTGCCGCAGTTTTGTTTGTTAGCCTATAGCACAAATTTCCCTTTCTACCGCCGCTTAGACCGTTGATTGTTAAGCTCTTTGTGTTATATAAAAGAGTAAGGCGGCCCTTTGGTCACTTCAAAAATATGGCCTTGAAAAACATAACGTTGTGAAACACCCCCAATTTCTCTATTTTTGCAATACTAAAATTCAAAAATAATGCAGACAGACCCAAAGACAAACAGCGAAATTTCCTTCGAAGTTTTCAAAGAAACCGTGCTCGACGATTATAAAATAGCAGTCACAAGCCGGGAGTGCAGTTTGTTGGGCCGTCGCGAAGTGCTTACCGGAAAGGCTAAATTCGGAATCTTCGGCGATGGAAAGGAAGTACCGCAATTAGCTTGGGCAAAAGCTTTCCAAAATGGCGACTGGCGCAGTGGCTATTACCGCGACCAAACTTTTATGATGGCCATCGGGAAACTGACCATTGAGCAGTTTTTTGCAGGGCTATATGCACACACCGATATAAAAGCAGACCCCATGAGCGCTGGAAGGCAAATGGGCGGCCACTTTGCGACCCACAGTTTGAATGCCGACGGAAACTGGAAAAATCTTACCACACAAAAAAACAGTAGCGCCGATATTTCACCCACCGCGGGCCAAATGCCACGTTTGTTGGGCTTGGCACAGGCTTCAAAGATTTTCAGAAATGTAAAGGGAATTGAAAACAAAACCAATTTTTCAATAAACGGAAACGAAGTTGCTTGGGGAACAATCGGAAATGCAAGTACCAGCGAAGGCCTTTTTTGGGAAACCATAAATGCGGCCGGAGTGTTGCAAGTGCCAATGGTTATGAGCGTTTGGGACGATGAATACGGAATTTCGGTGCACGCAAAATATCAGACAACCAAAGAGAATATTTCTGAAATACTGAAAGGTTTTCAACGAAATGAACATGAAAATGGCTTTGAAATTATTCACGTAAAAGGTTGGGATTACCCTGAATTGATTGAAGTTTACAACCGCGCCTCAAAAATTGCGCGCGAAGAACACGTTCCGGTTTTAATACACGTACAACAGTTGACGCAGCCCCAAGGCCACAGTACCAGCGGTTCGCACGAGCGTTATAAAAGCAAGGAGCGTTTGGAATGGGAAGCAAGTTACGATTGCAATGTGAAAATGCGCGAGTGGATGATTAGCAGCGATATTGCTTCGGAAGAAACTCTTACAGCAATTGAAAATGATATTAAAAAACAAGTCCGCGACGGGAAAAAAGCCGCTTGGGAAGCTTTTCTTGCGCCACAGAAAATAGAACAGGAAGAAGCCGTTTTATTGCTCGGAAATTTAGCGGAAAACAGCACCAATAAAAATTTCATTGAAAAAATAAAGAGCGAATTGGCTTCCGAAAAAGAGCCTTTGCGCAGAAATATTCTCGCAAGTGCACGAAAGGCGCTTCGTTATGTAGTTGGTGAAAATTCTTCGGAAAAGAAACAGTTGCAGGATTGGATCAATAATTATTTCGAAATAATACAGCCCAAATACAGCGCGCACCTTTATTCCGAAGCGAAAGAAAATGCCAAAACAATTAAAGAAGTACTTCCCTCCTACGTTAGCGACGCCGAGGAAGTGGATGGTCGGGTAATCCTTCGCGATAACTTTGATGCCATTTTCAGCAAACATCCCGAAGTATTGATTTTTGGGGAAGACAGTGGTGCAATTGGTGACGTAAACCAAGGTTTGGAAGGCATGCAGGAAAAATACGGCAAACTTAGGGTCGCCGATGCCGGAATCCGCGAAGCCACAATTCTCGGGCAGGGAATTGGGATGGCGATGCGCGGACTTCGCCCTATTGCAGAAATTCAATATCTGGATTACGTTTTGTATTGCCTGCAAATAATGAGCGACGATTTGGTAACGGTTCGATACCGAACCAACGGCACCCAAAAAGCCCCATTAATTGTGCGCACCCGTGGCCACAGGTTGGAAGGAATTTGGCACAGCGGCTCCCAAATGGGCGGGTTGATCCATTTGCTTCGCGGAATGTATATTCTCGTTCCCAGAAATATGACCAAAGCCGCCGGTTTTTACAATACATTACTTGAAACCGACGAGCCTGCATTGGTTATTGAATGTTTAAATGGTTATCGTTTAAAGGAAAAAATGCCAAGCAATTTAGGAGAACTTAAAACTCCAATCGGTGTTGTGGAAACCATAAAGGAAGGAACCGATATAACTTTGGTTTCCTACGGAAGTACGCTTCGAATTGTTGAAGAAGCCGCACGGGAATTGCAACAAGCAGGCATTGATGCCGAAATTATTGATGTGCAATCACTACTTCCTTTGGACTTAAATCATGAAATGGCAAAAAGCGTGGCAAAAACCAACCGTTTGTTGGTTATTGACGAAGACGTTCCCGGCGGGGCCTCTGCTTATATTTTGAACCACATTGTTGAAGTACAGGGCGCTTACAAACATTTGGATAGCAAGCCACAAACCCTTGCCGCAAAGGATCATCGTCCGCCGTATGGCACCGATGGCGACTATTTTACCAAACCTTCCGTGGAAGATGTTTATGAAAAGGTGTATGGAATTATGCACGAAGCAAACCCTTCGGAGTTTCCAAAACTTAGATGATTTTGTTTTTCATCGGAATATTTAATTCCTTCAACAATTAATTGCACATTATTCAACAAACATTTGCAAGTCTTAAATTAATTACTTTAAATTAGCATTTCAAATAAATAAAAAACAAGTTTATGTCTTTCTTCAGCCTTAATAATAACAATAATAATAACCCGCTGCCGTAACAGAAACTTGTCACGATATAGGGCCTGTCAAGTTTTTTCTTGACAGGCTTTTTTGTTTTAGGGCTATGAGCTTTAGGCTTTAAGCTGTAGGCAAACTGATTAATAAATAACCAATAACTAAATAACCAATAACTAATTAACCAAAATCATGTGTGGAATTGTATGTGCATTCAAACTTAAAGAGCCAGCGGAAGCTTTACGGCTTCAAGTATTATCAATGGCAAAATGTATCCGTCATCGTGGGCCGGACTGGAGCGGGATTTTCAGTAACGACAAAGCAATCATGGCCCACGAACGCCTCGCCATTGTTGACCCAACCTCTGGTAAACAGCCGCTTTTTAGCAGTGACGGCAATCTTGTTCTGGCGGCAAATGGCGAAATTTATAATCATATAGCGCTTCGGAAGCAGTTCAAAAACTATGATTTTCAAACCAAAAGTGATTGTGAGGTAATCCTTCCCCTTTACAAAGAAAAAGGCGCTGGCTTTTTGGATGAAATGAACGGCATTTTCGGATTTGCGCTTTATGATATTGAAAACGACAACTATTTCGTGGCCCGCGACCACATGGGCATTATCCCTTTATATATGGGCTGGGACCAGCACGGAACCTTTTACGTTGCTTCAGAATTGAAGGCTTTGGAAGGGGTCTGCACCCAAATTGAACTCTTCCCTCCCGGCCATTATCTGGATAGCCGTGAAGGCGAACTGAAACGCTGGTATTCCCGCGATTGGATGGATTATGAAAACGTAAAGAACAACGAAACCAACATCGCCGAATTGCGCAAAGCGTTGGAAGCCGCCGTGCACCGGCAGTTGATGAGCGACGTACCTTATGGAGTGCTGCTTTCTGGCGGATTGGACAGTAGCATCACTTCAGCCATTGCCAAGAAATATTCAGAAAAACGAATTGAAACCCAAGACACCGAAGGCGCTTGGTGGCCACAACTGCACAGCTTCGCCATTGGTTTGGAAGGCAGCCCAGATCTTGCCGCCGCACAAAAAGTGGCAGATCATTTAAAAACCGTGCACCACGAAATAAAATTCACCATACAGGAAGGTATTGACGCCATTCGCGACGTGATTTACCATTTGGAAACCTATGACATTACCACCATCCGCGCCAGTACCCCTATGTATTTAATGGCGCGCGCCAT
>JBEBRF010000124.1:0-6861 GCA_040394975.1 Aequorivita soesokkakensis | reverse complement strand
GGGCCGCCGGCTTGCAGGTTCAAATTCTTGCTAACTGCCAACATCGCGTCGCGGATGACTTCTGCCTCCAAACGCTGGGGCGTTTTCCGCCACAGTAAATCGTTGGCAGGATCCAGTTCGGAGCCGCGGGCGTCGAGCGCATCACGCGTGCTGGCCTGCTGCCAAACGGCGCTGGTTAAAATCTCGCGATGCAGCGACTTGATACTCCAACCGCTGTGCACGAACGCATCCGTCAAGTACTCCAGCAGTTGAGGATGAGACGGGGCATCGCCGCGAACGCCAAAGTCGCTGGTTGTACGCACGATCCCCTGACCGAAGTGATGATGCCAAATGCGATTGACAAGGACTCGCGCCAACAGCGCCCCGCCGCCGCGTTCGGTGTCCGTGGTCCACTCGGCCAGCGCGCGGCGCTGCAGGGTGCTTTTCGCAGTTCCAAACTCGCTGTAGGCGGCTTTGGCTTGTTGCCAATACGTCTCGGCATCGGTCCCCGATGACAAAATCGCAGGGAACCCAATGTTGACTTCGATTTCTCGGTCGTAGAAATCGCTGCGCCGAAACAGCCAGGTGGTGCGGCGATTGTCGTCAAAGTCTTGAAAAAAGAACCCGTCTTGGCCGCTCGGCAATTTACCGGCGACGCGGTCACCGCTGTGAAAGACCCCCACTAACTGATAGTAGTCCTTGGCCGAAAAGGCGTCGTATTTGTGGTCGTGACAGCGTGCACAGGCCACGGTGAGCCCCAGAAATCCGGATCCTACGGTCGAGACGATATCGTCCAGTTCGTTGTAACGATTCAGCAGGCGTTCGCTTTCGAGAAAGGTATCGGGCAACTTAAATGCTGTCCCGGCAGTGAGAAAGCCAGTGGCGGAGACCGCGGCATCGTTGTTTGGCGCAAACTCGTCGCCGGCAATTTGCCAGCGTACGAACTGGTCATAGGGCATGTCGTCGTTGAACGCTTGGATGACGAAATCGCGATAGACGAAGGCATGCGGGCGATCGGCATCGGCTTCCTGGCCATCACTGTCGGCATACCGCGCCACGTCCAACCAATGTCTCCCCCAACGCTCGCCATAATGTGGCGAGTCGAGCAGCTGATCGACGAGTTCCCGAATGGCGAAGTCGGGATTATCCGCATGCGCGCGGATAAAAACTTGCGTTTGCTCGGGTGTCGGGGGCAGGCCGATCAGGTCGAAATACAATCGCCGCACCAGCGTTCGTGCGTCTGCCGGTGGTGCTGGCCGGATGCCGAGCTCATTGAGTGGCTGGCGGATAAATAGATCGATGGGGCTCTTCGACCAATCGTCATCCGGGTGCCGTGAAGGCGGCTCGACCTGGTGAAGACGCTGGAAGGCCCAGTGTGCTGTTGCTTTGTCCAGCTTGGGATCGACAACGTCCGCACCCTCGGGCCATGCTGCACCTTGATCGATCCAGTTTCGCAGCAGACCGATTTGTTCGCTGGTGAGCCGGGGGTTGCCCTCGGGCGGCATGGGGCGAGACTCATCCTGACCCGAAACCAGCTGGATGAGGAGACTCTCATCGCTCTTGCCCGCGATGAACGCAGCTTCGCTGTCACCGCCACGATAGGCGTTTGCTTTGATACCGAGGTTCAGCCCGCTTTCGACAGTCGTGCCGGCATGGCACTCGTAACAGTGATCGCGAAAAATCGGCTGAATGTCGCGCACAAAGTCGACCGGCTCTGCTTGTTGCTGTTGGCTGGCGTCGGGCGGACCTGCCGTTGCTGCACCCGGTTGTGCCCACACAGCGGCGGTCAGTGTGCCGAGCGTCACAGCCAGCAGAGTTGTGCGGAAAGGCGAGCGGGGGAGAAACGCAGCCATCTGCACACGGACCGGCCGGAAGGGAAGCGAAGGCTGAACACATGCCGGCTTCATGTTGCGAAACCTCAATCGCGCGTTGGGGGATAAGCTGACCGCGGCAATAAGACCAGTTTAGTTAGCCGGGCGAGGTGAGGGGGATCCTCACCGCCTGACGCGGACACTCCATGGTAAGCGATCCGCAGTTGCCGCAACAAGCAAGTCACCATCGTCTATCAGGGCGAGGTTGAGCACGGTGATTCCAGCGGCGCCCGCGGAACAATCGGCCCTGGGGAAACAATCGGCCCGGGGACGTGCAGTGGATGACAGCTGCTTCCGGTCTGGTGCACGAGGAGTTTCACAGCGAACGCTTCATCCGCGAGGGAGGGACGCTGGAAATGGTGCAGTTGTGGGTCAACTTGCCCGCCCCGGACAAGTCCTCGCCCCCGAAGTACCAAGAGATTGTTAGCTCAACGATTCCGACGGCGGTGCTACCGAACCAAGCGGGAATCGCGCGAGTGATTGCTGGCCAACTCCAGGACACCCGAGGTGCGGCGAGCACGTTCACGCCGATGCATGTTTGGGACCTGCGGCTGAACGCAGGAGGTCATGTCGAGTTGTCGTTCGCAGACGGAGAAACGACCGTGCTCGTTGTTCAAAGCGGCTCGGTGATCGTTAACGGCGCCGAACCAGTAACGGGTGTGGAACTGGTCCGGTTCGACCGCGCAGGAACCCGAATCAGTATCGACGCCCAGCAGGCCTCGTGATCCGCGCGCACGGGGTATTAGCGCCTGGCGTTGTAGCTGGTGATCAGGTTGCGGTATGCCGGCAGATGGTTGGAGAATTGACCCCTGCGATTGTTTAACAATGTGGAAGTGCAATCGGTTGACGATGACCGCTGTTGAGGCAGGCAAACAAGCCAAGGCACCTACTGCACCAGCTTTACTCATTTGAGCGCGTCTTGTTGGCCGTCACCCGATGAATGCCAGCGATCGCTGCTTGCATCCGAGCCAAGGAATCGCGATTGCGAAGCGTTCCCTGTTCAGCATAACGTTTAACGAATGCTTCGATGTTGGCCAATGAATCGCGATCGGCAAGTTCGGGGGTGGGGCACCAAGCAGCGAGCTGGAGATAAAGGTTGATGCTGTCAGCAGGCATATCGGCATCGAACAGACGCTTAGCTAGCCGAGCTGCAAACTGCTCCTCGGTCAGGTTCAAGTTCCAACAGCGTTCGCGAAACCAGTACTGATGGGAAAAGTAGGGCATCGTGTAGGGGTGAAAGTGACGGGGGTGGTCGATTCCGATCTTGGCCCAGCCGTTCCAGGGATTTCCAAAGCCCATGCCGGGATCCCAGCTGGTGACCATTCCCGTCAGCATCGCTTCGTCAGGTTGAGGCGGCTGAGGCGATCCGTGGAACGGGCTCATCGCCAGCGTCGTGTGCCAGCGCAATACCCGCGGATGCTCATTCAGGGCCTGGTCGTCCACCGGATTGCCCCATGCCCAAAACCAATAGGGCTGCGGTGGGCCGAGCTGCTGAATCGCACGGCGATAGTCACTCGAATTGAACCGTCCGATGGCGATCGCGACCTCCGCCCCGGTTCGAGTTCGGTCAATCGCTTGCAGTAGCCGGTCGAGAGCTTCTACGTGGTGACGCCACACCTCGCCGCCAGCCTCCGCCCCTTCACCAGTCGGTTCTAGGTAGACGCCATCGGCCTCCGGCAAGGCTGCCAGCAGATCGAGGTAATACTGAACGCCGTTGTTCAACATCTCCTCGTCGGCCGCCAGCGGTGTTTCTCCTCCGCCTGCGCCGACACGAGCGACGCGTTCCGCCTGAGATCCGCTGGCCGATTCCTTATGGTGCCAGGTGAACCAGCCTCCGCCGATGTAAAACTTCAATTCCTCACGATGGCAGAGCTGAATCAGCTCTCGCACATTGTCAAGACGAGCGAGATCGGTGTCTTGATAGAGACCGCCATATTGTGGAATCAGGGGAAATCCGTTGAGCCAAAACCAAGTGCGGTTCAGCGTCAGTTCGGACTGGAACTGCAATACTCGCCGCCACGATTCGAGCGAGTCGTAGGCAGACCAACAGGGCAGGGTGTAGCAACCGCGGTAAGCGACTTCCGGCTGCATTGTCACGTTGATCGGCCATGGCACGCTCGCGGAATCGCCTGTCGCCGCGATCTGGTAGAACACCAGTTCTTGGCAGCCGTGCTTGAGTCCCGCAGGAGTCTCAGCAGAGACAATCAGAAACCGCCGGTCGTCCCGCTCATAAGTTAAGATTGTAAAACCTTCTTCTCCAAGCTCCGCAGTGCTGAGCTCGAGGCCTGCCGCAACCAGTCTCCTGAGGACCGCATTGTTCTTGGGACTGCCGACAACGACATAGGTTCCAGGCTGAGCCGCATCCTGTGCGAGCGGGAATTCCCACCCATAGAACTGTTTTAAATAACCGTTGATCGTACTGGTCACGATCTGGCTTGACGGTCCCGTTAGATCAGGTCTAACGAGGTGCGCTTGCGGTTCTCCCGATCTGTAAAGCTGCCACGAACCCGCCGCTGCAGCGGCGCTGGGAAAACTGCTTGCGACAAGTCCGGTCACTATGAGCCAAGGGGTGAAAACGGTTCTGTAGCAAGAGCTCATGATGTTCCAAAATGCGATGTAAGGGGATTTCGCTCGAGCTAGGTGATGTGTCTTCTTGCTGCCGTGCCGGATTGCCAGTAACAAAAGGTTCAACTTATACTTCTAGAGGCGGGGGCCAATGCGAACTTATTTGAAGAACCTCAAGCTGCTCCACATAATCAGCAAAGCGGAATGTGCGTGAGGGTCGGAGTTCCGCTTGCTGAAGCCGGTCCGCGAATTGGCGTCGAGCACCACCTTGCTTTCCAGAAAATTGCTGAACGATTGCGGATGTATTGGGCGTGAAAAGCGCAAACCGGTTATCGGCTCCCATTGGATGCCGCCGATTTCACAAGCGGTAGCCCCGCCAGCGACCAGGCGTGGAGACCACCCGCCATGTTGGTCACTTCAAAACCGGCACGCTGCAACAGGCTTGCAGCGATCGCCGACCGCCCTCCCCCCTGGCATTGCACGACGATCGGTTTCCTTCGATCGATGGCCTCCATTTCACGCAGCAGCTTACCGGCGAACCGATGCTCAGCGCCAGAAATATGTCCCGCCTGGTATTCGGTGAGTGCCCGAACATCAAGCAGCGTTACTTCGCCGCTTTCGATGCGAGGCTGCAACTCCTGCGGAGTGCAAGAGCGGTACGATTGCGTCCGCAACCCTGCCTGTTGCACCGCCTGGGCGTCGAAGAAACCCTTGACGTTGTCGATCCCGATGGATCGCAAACGACGCAAGAGGCCCGGCAACGTTGCCTCATCACTCAGCAGGTAGATCGGCTGCGAATCGTCCACGAAGAAGCCCGCCCACTGGACGAGTTTCTTGGTTGGAATGTTGATCGTTCCTGGAACATGGGCTTCCGCGAATTCCCTCGCCGGCGACGGGTCGATCACCAGGTATTGCTTGACGGTTTGAGCGAGTTTCGTTGGTGAGACGACCTCCACCGGAGCCAGAGCGCGGATCAAAGCAGGCCCGACCTTATTCACCCGCTTCATCACCGCAAAGTAATACGGTGTCTCCGGCTGCTCGGAGAGGATGTAATCCACGAACCGTTGCTCATCGTCGAATTTTAGCGCCGGATTGAATCGCTTCTCGTATCCAACCGTGCTGGAAGGGACCGCCCCCAGTCCTTTGCCACATGCACTTCCCGCACCATGCGCAGGCCAGACTTGCAGATGGTCTGGAAGCTCATGGAAACGCTGCAGCGAGTGATAGAGTTGGCGTGCTCCCACCTCGGCACTGCCAACGACGCCTGCTGCCGTCTCCAGCAAGTCGGGCCGTCCAATGGAGCCGACGAACACGAAATCGCCAGTGAAGATGCCCATCGGCTCCGTCGCGCCGCCTCCTTCATCAGTCAGCAGAAACGACAAGTGTTCCGGTGTGTGTCCCGGAGTGTGGACCGCTTCCAACTTGACATTGCCGATGTGGAACACGTCGCCGTGCTTCAGCAACTGTGATTCGTACTGGTCAGCGTAGAGATATTTCCAATCCGTCGGTCCTTCATCCGATAGGTAGAGCTTTGCGCCAACGCGATCGGCCAGTTCGCGGGATCCGGATACGAAATCAGCATGGATGTGAGTCTCGGCCGTGCCGACGATCCGGAATCCTTCCCGCTCCGCAATTTCCAAGTAAGGATCGACATCCCGGCTGGGGTCAATCACCACTGCTTCACCGGTCTTCTGACAGCCGATCAGGTACGAGGCATGCGCTAAAGCCGAATCGTAGAAGTATTTGAGGAACATGGCTCCTTTTCCTTGTGTGAGGATTCTGGAATCGGCAATCCGATGTCAGCCGCAACCCGATGTCGTGCTCTCGCAGGCGGTCTTTCGTACGTTTGCGGCCGAGGATTCATCCCGCACCTGATTCCAGGGCATGCGGGCCAAGAGTATCGCCATGCCGCAGGTGTCCGTGACGCCGGCGAAGGCCAAGCCCGCACCGACGAAGGCCGCGAGGCCGATCCAATAGGGATGGACGAACGCCCCCAAGACGCTTCCGACGAGAACCAGGGTTCCCGCCGCGATGCGAACCTGACGCTCCAGTGAGATCGCTTTCTTGCCACGAATGACTGGCAGGCCAGCCTGCTCCCACGCGAGCGTTCCCCCTTCGACATTTACAACATCCGTCACGCCGAACGACAGCAGCCGCTCACACGCTTGCTTGCCCCGGGTTCCCGAACGGCAAATGACATAGAGCGGTTTACCGGAGCCGTTTTGTTTGGCATCCAGTCGATCAAGGGGGACATTCCGAGCGAAGTCGACGTGGACTTCGCGGAACTCAACGGGCGTCCGCACGTCGATCAGGTCAACATCCTGCCCAGCAGTTTTCAATTCGTTGAGCTGCTGAGGAGTGATGGTCTTCATGTTCATGGCTTGCTCCTGAAAAGCCTCAAATTAGTCGACAGTTCGGAAGGTTACTGACTATTGGGCAAAAAGAG
>JBEBRF010000123.1:0-6913 GCA_040394975.1 Aequorivita soesokkakensis | reverse complement strand
CGTCCGCGCCGATGGTACTGCATCCCGTGGGAGAGTAGGTCGCCGCCTTCCTTTAAAGCCCCTTCACTTTTGTGAAGGGGCTTTTTTATTGGGAAAACTGAAATATAAATTCAGCAAAAAAAATCCGAGGAGATTTATTAAATCATCAATTGAATATTGGGCTTTTCTACCTTTAAAGCATCAGCATACTTTTTTCATTAATATGTGTAGTAAAATTATGTACATTTATAATTCTTATTATTTTCTATATGAAAGAACAATAATGTATGGCGCATAAACCAAAAATATGCTAAAGAGAAACTTGTTATTTTTGCTGGTATTTATGGGAGGAATAGCTCCTTTGTCAGCACAGCTTTCTCCATCAGATGTACTAGGTTTCGAATCATTACTTGCTAAAAAAAATTATAGACAAGCCTTGATTTATATGCAGACCATAGATTCAGTTCAGTTGTTTGGAAGCATAGAAAAGGCGCACTCCCAATTGCTGTTGTCCAAAGTTTATCAAGAAAGTCATCAATTTCAGAATGCGGGTAATATTCTTGATAGTCTTTTAAATTCAAAATCATTTATCAAACATCACAGCCTTTTGGCCGAAACTTGGTTTCAAAAGGGGATGCTCGCGGATGCCCAGAATAAGGAATCCGAGGCCGTTGCTTATTTTTTGAAAGTGGATAGCATGACCAACCACAAAAATATAGCCCCCGAATTTCAATTACGTGCGCTCACAACCATTGGGGATCTTTTGTTTCAATGGCGCTATATGAAAATTTCCTCCGGCTATTCAAAACCGTCCCACTTTTATGAGAAAGCATTAAAGGTAGCCGAACATACTTCGGACAGTTCAAATTGGTACACACTAAAACTCCGATTAGCTTTTCTCGCTGCCGGAAATCCCGCAAAAAAACTTGAGCCAATTCCACCAATTTTTAAAAAGGGACTGGCATATTTCAAAGAAAGAAACGAGATTATTCCCCTTTTGGAGGGGCTCCATCGTTTTGCGAAACTCCACACAATCAGAGGCAACACAGTAGAGGCCGAAAATCTTTATATAGAATATATTCGAATTGCAAAGGAAAACAACCTTCAGGATAAAGAGGCGCTTGGAAATTTTCAATATGCTATTTTACTTGAAAGTTCAAATAGACTCCCCGAAGCAATCATTGCCTATGAAAAAGCTAAGGAGTTGTATGAAAGTGAAAAGCCCATGTTATCGCCCACCAATTATTGTGGGGTTCTTGGGGCATTGGCCGGTTTGTACCGAAAGACGGGCCGTCCGGAAGAAGCCTATGATCGGCTCGCCCTGTTCCATAATACCATGGATTCGCTGGATGCGGTGGCACAAACAGACAGGGTGAAAGAATTGGACAGCAAATATAAAAGTGCGGAAAAGGATAAAGAAATCACATTGCTGGAAGTTGAAAATCAAAAGAAAAACGTTCAGATATTATTGGTTTTATTGATAGGATTGCTAATTGCAGCGGTGGCACTTTTCTACCTTTACAGGCAAAGAAATAAGATAAAATATGCCAAAAGGGTTTCCGAACTGGATGATTTGAAAAGAACCTTCTTTGCCAATATTTCCCACGAATTCCGCACGCCGCTTACACTCATTAAAAGTCCTGTGCAACAGTTGCGGTCAAGAAAAGATGAAAACATCGAAAATCAATTAAACCTCATTGACACCAATACCAACAGGATGCTGGAATTGGTGGACCAATTGCTCGAACTTTCAAAAATAGATAGTGGGCAACTGCAAATCATTCTGAAAAAAGGGAGTTTGACTTCCTTTTTGAACAACCTGTTGGAGCCTTTCCAATTTCAAGCAAAGGAAAGTAAGGTTCATTTTGAAGCAGTGATCAAAACCGGCGAGGCGTATCGATACTTTGACAAGGACATTTTTACAAAAATAATTACAAATCTATTGAGCAATGCTTTTAAATACCATGAGAAAGGAACACTCATTTCGTTCCATTCTTTTATAAAAGACCAAACTTTTCATTTTGAAGTTTCAAATAATGACTCCCAATTGAAAGAAAATGATTTGAAAAAAATGTTCGAGCGTTTCTTCCAAAAGAATAATTCAGAAAACGGGGCGGGGATAGGGCTGGCATTAGTAAAAGATTTGGTCGCTTTATATGGGGGAACAATTAAGCCAAGTCTGGCTAACGGAACATTACTAATTTCAGTTGCGCTTCCCTTGGACAAAAACAAAAAGAACGCCGTTATTATTGAAGAAAACAATACTGATTATTCTTCAAAAACGCCAGTTTTGGAACATGAAGATTTGCCCGTTTTACTGATTGCAGACGATAATGCCGATATACGTACTGTTTTAGCTACGGTTTTTACATCGGAATTTGTGATATTCCAAGCGGAAAACGGAAAAGAAGCTTATGAAATAGCACAAAAGGAAATCCCCGACTGTATAATTGCCGACGTGATGATGCCAGAAATGAATGGTTATATGCTTACCAAGGAACTGAAGGAAAATGAATTAACAGCATCTGTTCCGGTAATTTTGTTAACGGCGAAAACTGGAGATGAAGCCCAATTGAAGGGTTTGCACAGTCTGGCCGACGCTTATTTAACAAAACCATTTAACCATGAAATCATTAAAGCTACAGTCGCACAACAGCTTCGGGAGCGCAAAAAAATGCAGGAGCGTTACAGTCGTGAATTAATTCTAAAACCTGTTGGTATTGTTATCAATTCCGCAGATGAAAAGTTCATTGAACGTTTGGAAACCGTTTTGGAAACGGAACTCACGAATTCAGATTTTACGGCGGAAGCTTTTGCGGAGAAAATGTACCTGAGCCGTATGCAACTGCACCGAAAGCTAAAAATGATGTTCGGCGTTTCCGCTACTGAATTTATTCGGAACGAACGCCTCAAAGCTGCCACCGACCTTTTGGGCGGTACACTTTCTGTTTCTGAAATTGCCTATTCCATCGGTTTTAATGATGTGGGTTATTTTTCGAAATCCTTCAAGGAGCTGTACGGTCTTCCCCCTTCGGAATATCAAAAAGAAAATAATTGAAGCGCATAAACACTTTAAATTTCTTTTAATTTTTCAAATCCATACTTCACAAAGCCCCATAGATAGGGGCTTTTTTTATGATGTTACATTTCTCCCCGGTATGGTTACATAAGTCCATAAACCAAAGTAAGGCCTTGTTATAGCTTTGTCGGAAATATCGATGTATATGCCGAATAAGCCTCATTATAAAGGAAATTTAGAAAAACTCCCTTATTCAAAAATATATATCAATATAGAATATTTGGAAAAAGGCCAATATGAATTGAACATTATCAACAATAACAAATTGATTAAGAAAACACAATTTAGAAAATAACCATTAAAATTTATAAAAACTTAAAATATGAAAACTAAAACAACAAGAATATCAAAGACACTATTGTTTATCTTTTTGGGGATTGCATGTATGTTCAACCTTTCCTGCTCGCCCGAAGATGGACGCGATGGTCGGGACGGAATTAACGGCACCAACGGTATCGACGGGACAAATGGCCAAAACGGCGAACAGGGCGAGCCTGGGGAAGACGGTAACGCAAATGTAGAAGTTTCGGATTGGATCCCCATTCAATTTGACCACGTGGATCCAACTTTGGAATATGGAAGAATGTACATCGAAATTCCCGATACCTGGGAATTTACTGAAAATGGCGGGGTGGCATTGATGTTTTTAAAACAACAATTTCCCAATGAAGATGATTTTGGCATTATCTCTTTGCCCTATAACACTGGCGATTTATACCTCTATTACGTGTTCGGCGACCAAACTAATACCTATGGTTTTGAAGGCTTTACTTTTTATGCAACCTGGATTGGGGTAGATGTAACCCAATTGGAAACCGGTCCCTTTTCTTTGCGCTATGTATTGATTCATGGCGCGGAGGGCAGAAGTGCCAAGGATTTCACGAAATTGTCTTATGAAGAAATCAAAGAACAATTTAGTTTGAAATAGAACTAAAAAAAACCAATTAAAAGGAAAAACATTATGAAAACAACGACACAATTTTTATCTGAAATTAAAATATTGCTTTTGATTTTATGCACAACATTGGGCGTAACAAGCATTTTCGCCCAAGCCCCGGAAATAGAATGGCAAAAGGCTTTTGGGGGAAGCAGCAGTGATGTAGCCCATAGCATTCAACGAACTACAGATGGCGGGTATATATTTTTGGGTAATTCAAGTTCTAACGATGGCGATGTTAGCGGCAATCATGGAGATAATGATTATTGGCTCGTCAAATTAAACGAAGATGGAAACCTTGAATGGCAAAAAAGTCTTGGTGGTTCCGGACGGGATTATGGTAAAAGTGTGAAACAAACCCTTGACGGAGGGTATATAGTTTGTGGCTATACCGAATCCAACGATGGGGATGTTTGGGGTAACCACGGAGATGATGACTATTGGATAGTAAAATTAGGCGCGAGTGGTAGTATTCAGTGGGTAAGAACGGCCGGCGGGTCAGGAGCTGATAGAGCTAAGGATGTTTACCAAACCCAAGATGGCGGGTATATGATTGCGGGCAATTCTAGCTCTAATGATGGTGATGTTAGCGGAAACCACGGATCAACGGATTTTTGGATAATCAAAATGAATGCTGCCGGTGATATAGAGTCCCAAAACTCCTATGGCGGCTCAGGAATGGAATATGCGGAAGATATTCAACCTACCAGTGATGGTGGCTATATCATTGCGGGTCACTCAGATTCAAATGATGGTGATGTTACCGGTCATCAGGGAGAAGCGGATTTTTGGATAGTTAAGATAAGCTTAACGGGAAGTATAGTTTGGCAAAAAACGTTAGGAGGATCCGCGGATGAATCTGCCCATAGCATCAAACAAACTGCAGACGGAGGATATATTGTGGCTGGTTCTACAGAATCAATTGATGGGGACGTAACAGGAAATCATGGAGATTGGGATATTTGGGTAGTTAAACTCAGCCCTACTGGGAATTTAGAATGGCAAAAATCGCTGGGGGGCTCATCTTATGATGCAGCTATGGAGGCTCAAATTGTCAGCGGTGGATATGTCATTTCAGGATTTTCCTCATCAAATGACGGCGATGTAACCGGACATCAGGGAGCTGGCGATTTTTGGATTTTTAAACTTTCTGAAACGGGAGATTTATTATGGGAAAAAACGATGGGTGGATCCGATGAAGATGGAGCCTATGCTATTCAACAAACTCCTGACAACGGGTTTATTGTTGCCGGAATGGCATATTCTAATGATGGAGATGTAACAGGAGGCCACGGAGTATCAGATTGTTGGATTGTAAAACTTGGAGCAGACCCGCTCGGCATCGATGAATTCAATAGTGAAATTAACATATATCCAAACCCCGTTTCCACGGTTTTGAACATTTCGGCAAACGAAGTTATAAAATCAGTTTCAGTATATAATCAACTTGGGCAGGAAGTAATGGCTTCGTCGCATTTGGAAAACACCCTTCAATTGGATATGTCTGGCTTGCCTTCCAGCTTATATATTGTTGAAATAGCTACAGATAAATCCCGGGAGTCCTTTAAAATAATTGTGCAGTAGAAATATAACTACCTGCCAAAATACCAATCTTTAAAAACCAAAATCATGAAAACATTATTATCTATAATTACCTTAAGCCTCCATCTAATCTATGGTTCGGGCATTATATTGGCCCAAGCCCCGGAAATAGAATGGGAAAAATCTTTGGGAGGATCAGAATATGAACGGGCTGAAAGTATTATACAAACTGCCGATGGGGACTATATTGTTGTGGGATCTTCAAATTCAAATGACGGCGATGTTTCAGGAAATCATGGAGATTACGATTTCTGGATCGCCAAGTTAACCTCACTGGGTATTAAAGTCTGGCAAAAATCACACGGAGGTTCCGGCTATGACGGTGCTTTCAGTGTCCAAGAAATCAATGAGGGTGGGTATATTATTGCCGGAATCTCCAATTCTACCGATGGTGATGTGATAGGTAACTTCGGAGGTTATGACTATTGGTTTCTAAAGTTGGAGGAAACTGGAAATTTGGATGGCCAAGTTACCAGAGGTGGCTCCGGTACTGATTATGCATACCAGATCCAACAAACCAATGACGGAGGGTATATTCTTGCGGGAGAATCTAATTCAACTGATTTCGATGTTACCGGAAATAATGGGGGTGTCGATTATTGGATCGTAAAAACAAGTGGTCAAGGTAGTCTCCAATGGCAAAAATCCCTTGGAGGCTCTGGTGTTGATATGGCACGAAGTATTCAACAAACGGCAGACGGCGGGTATATTGTTGCTGGAAATTCCAATTCAACCGACGGGGATGTTACTGGCAATCATGGAGGCGCTGACTTTTGGATCGTAAAAACAAGCAGTCAAGGTGGTATCGAATGGCAAAAATCATTGGGCGGGTCAGACGATGACGTAGCATATAGTATTCAACAAACAGAAGACGGGGGCTATATTGTTGCCGGATTTTCTTCTTCAACTGATGGTGATGTGTCCGGAAATCATGGAGGAGAGGACTACTGGGTGGTAAAAATGAACGCTTCGGGAGGTGTGGAATGGCAAAAATCTCTTGGGGGTTCAGGAACTGATAGAGCCAAATCCATTAGTCAAACGGAAGACGGTGGTTATATTGTGGCCGGATATTCCAATTCAAATGACGGCGATGTAACCGGAAATCATGGAATTTTTGACTTTTGGGTTGTAAAATTAAATGCTGCAGGAATTCTCCAATGGCAGAAATCTCTGGGAGGGTCTGATAATGACCAAGCCAATTCCATAAACCAAACTACCGATGGTGGGTATATTTTGGCTGGATATTCCCACTCAAATGACGGCGATGTTACGGAGAATCACGGAGGCAGTGACTTCTGGGTGGTAAAATTAGAACC
>JBEBRF010000122.1:0-6960 GCA_040394975.1 Aequorivita soesokkakensis | reverse complement strand
CTTATTTATCGTTTTAGGGTAAAATGTCCTTTGAATTCCTTTGGCGCCCCGTCCTCGGTGTACTCCACGCGGAACCAGTAGTCGCTCGAGGGCATCGGGCTCCCGTTGTAGGTCCCGTCCCATCCGGGGCCCATCGGGCTGAGCTGCTTGAGCAGCTTGCCGAAGCGGTCGAAGATATAGATCCGCGCCCGCGGGTCGCCCGCCGCGATGCCGATGATGTTCCAGGTGTCATGGTAGCCGTCGCCGTTGGGCGTGAAGTACGGCGGGTAGTCTATCACCCCCACCCCAAAGGTCACGCTGCCGCAGCCGTAGATGTCCCTGATGGTGATGGTATGCTCGCCAGGGGCCACGTTCTCAAAGATGTTGCCGTCCTGGAAGGGGCCGTTGTCCAATTGGTACTCATAGGTCCCCTCGCCCTCTGCAAATACCTCGATCGTGTGGTCATCCGCGAACGCCCCGTTCAACAGGTTGGCCCCATAGGTAAAGGGCGGGGAGGAGACAACCACCGTCGCGCTCACGGACATTTCACAGCCGGAGGACAGCTCGGTGATCAGCACGGTATAGACCCCGCCCTGGAGCGCAATGATCGAGGGCCCGGTCTCGCCCACAAGGAATACGCCGTCAAGCTCCCATTGGAAGGTGTACAGGGCCGGATCCAACCCCGTGTCAATAACGGGCGGGGACGGACTGCCGCCTACCTCTGGGATCGGGTTGCCGTTCTGGTCCACGCAAAGACGGTACTCACCGTCCAAAACAACATCGGGCAAGTGTTCCACCTTAAGGACCAATTCCACTACCGCATTACATTTTGGCTCTTCCTCGTTCAGGCTATTGGTAACACGCACATAGACCACCTGTGGGTTTATAATGTTCACGTAGGGGAAAACAATGGCATTGGTGCCGGCCTCCGCTTCTTCCAGCGTTTGGTGGAAGCTCAACAGGAACACGGATGGGTCCTGGCCCGCCAATATTTCCGCGCGAAGGTCCGAAACCTGCTGGTTGGTCACATCATCGAGGTCGAATTCGGCAAAGCCATCGCTCGGGGCCAGGTTATCGCAGATAATGAAAGGCTCTGCCGGGGTGACCGCCATTGCGCCCGGCTGCACGATCAGTTCAAAGGACTGGGCCCCTCCTATATAGCAATCCGTCCCGGTATTCAAAATTCCCGTATAGATAGTCTGGGGGTTTGTCGTGTTCTGGAAGGTGGTGGTATTCACGATACGCGGGAAACCGGCAAGGGCATCCTCTGCGGTAAGGAAAAAGCTTACCTCGAAGGTGGGCCGCGGCTGCCCCGCCAAAATCTCGTCCACCTTTGCCTCCAGATCAAACACCGCTATTTCGCTTCCGTTGAAGGAACAGCCAATCAATGGCGATACTGTTGCAGAATCGTCCGGCAATGGGTCCACTATCAGTTCCAGCTCAACAATTTCGAAACACAATGAATTTGGATTGGTGGCCCTTACATAAATGATCTGCGGGTTGCTCAGGTTCTGGTAGGCGGCAACTTCGGGCGCAACGATTTCGTCCTCCAGGTTTACCGCGTCCGCATAGCTTTCATAGTAGCCCAACGTCCAGTTGTTCCCATTGAGGATCTGGGAGGCGCGGACGGTCAGGTCAAAAATCTCCACCCCATCGCCCGGCCCCGTAATTTCGGTGACGTCACAAAGTGCTATCGGTTCCGGCCTGACCGGAACAGGATTGGGGACCACCCGTAAGGTAAGCGTGGTATAGGAAATGCAGGAGCTCTCGCCATCCGCTACCCGCACGTACAGTACCTGTGGGTTGGAGGTGTTCTCATAGGCCGTTTCCGGATCGATGCGGTTTTCATTGTTGCGCGCGTCCTCCTCGGTCTCAAAATAGGAAACTCCGGCCGTGGGGTTGCCATCGGTAATCTCCAGATTCTTGCCGGTAAGGTTGAAGGTTGCAGTTCCGTCATTTTCCTCCCCAAGATCATCGCACAGCTCCAAAGGAGTGGGATCTATTATTGGCAATCCATTGGACACGATAAGATCGAACTGGCCAATGGCGAAACACCCGGTCAGGTTATCATCCAAACGCACCCAAATGGTCTGGGGGTTGGAAGTATTGAAGAATACCTCCGGCTGGACAATAAATGGCGTGCCCAAGAGAGCGGCATCCTCATTAAGATAATAGGTAACCGTAAAGTCCGTAAGTGTGGGGTTCGCCAACAATATTGGCCCTTCCTGCACCGTTAGGTCGAATTCCGCAAAATCGCCCTCATCGCAGGCAACCAGGTCTTCCAGATCCTGTGGGATTACTGGGGCCGAATCTACGACCAGCTCGAGGGTCACAATGCTGTAGCAGGCCTCTTCAATAGGCCCGGGGAAGGTGGCGCGGACGTATAGTGTCTGGCTGAACGCCATTATATTTTCATAGGGGCTGCCCAGTGCGAAATCGCCGCTATTGGCATCCATCAAATTCTCGTGGTAGGTAATAATTAATGTAGGGTCTATACCTTGGATTTCCAGAGTCTTACTTTCCAGATCGAAAGATGTGAAACCGTCCCCATCAACATCACAGGCGACCAATGGGGTGGGCTGTACCGGCTGTGGGTTGGGGTCCACGGTTATAAAGAAACTGAGGTTATTGCTACAGGAATTTTGGCCCAAAATGGAAACGAATATTTCCTGTTGCGGGGTATCAACATTTTGATAAGCAGCTGGAGTTGCAATGGGAATATTATTGTTCAGATCATCCAAAGAAGCGTAGTAAACAACCGTCAATGTAGGATCGTTGCCCGTAATTATAGGGGTATTTTCCGTTAAGTCAAAGATGGAAAAACCATCGGTAGTGCTGCCGCTCTCTTCATCATCACACAGCACAAGATCGTTGGCGATCCCAGAACCCGGGAATTCCCCAACTATGATCTCAAAACGGGTCACCCTTGCACATCCAGTTGCGAGGCTTTCCAAACGCACCCAAATTGATCTGGTAACACTTTCATAGGCGCCCAAAATAGCGGGGTCTATAAAGTTGCCATTGCCATCATTGGCGTCCGCTTCATTTTCGTAATACGCTATGGGCTCAAAATCTGCGGGATCCTGACCTGCATATACAGATATATTTTGGGATTCCAAATTAAAAAATGCCATACCATCATTGTCATCATCGCAAACAACGATCTCTTCTTGGAAATCGCCATCGGGCGCATCCGGCAACGGCACCACCACAAGTTCCAATGGCACGATGGTGTAGCAAGGGAGCACTTCCGGAGGCACATTGTTCGTTACCCTCGCAAATACCGTATCGTTATATGGGCTGCGGGCGTTTTCATAAATGCCCCCAAATATTTCGGTAAATGGCGCGGCCGCAATTGCAAGCTCCAGGGTTTCATAATAAACGATTGTTACATCGCCCTCGCCATTCCTTATTTCCTCTGTCCTTTCGTTCAGGTTGAAGGCCAGTATCCCGTCATCATCGTCATCACACAGCACAATTGGCTCGGGATCCATTTTTGGACTTGGGTTGGCATATACCGTAAGGGTGACCGCTACATTGTTGCTGCATTCCCTATTTGAGGTCACGGTCGCTATGACCGTTTCCACGGGGCTTATGTTGGCGTAATTTTCAGGATCCAAAATAGGGTTTCCGAGCGAATCGAACCAAGTCACCGTTATCCCCGGGACGCCCCCCGTAATCTGGAATTCCAGTGTGGTAAGGTCAAAAATGGAGATTCCATCGGTCGTGCTCCCGCTTTCCACATCATCACATGTATCCCAGGTGAACGGACCGGGGTTGCCCGGTATCGGGTCCAATATCAGCTCCAGTTCCACGATAGCATAACAGCCCCCGCCACCGTTCGGGTTCGGTGGGGTCTGGGTATTTTCATTGCCCACCACCAAAACATAAATGGTCTGTGGGTCACTTATATTGGCATAGGCAAGGGGGTCCTGGATGGCAGCGGAGAAATCCGGGGCCGTCAGGGCAAGTTCGCCGGCGGTCTGGGCATCTTCAAAAGCAACGTAATAATAGATATCGTATGCGGCGGGATCCAGACTGCCCAAAATATCCGGTTCGGCAAGGGTCAGGTCGAACTCCTCCTGGCCGTCGCCGCCAACGTCACATTTCCGCAATGGTTCCGGCTCATTTACCACGGGGGTTGTGTGCACCTCGAGCGCAAAGGAGAGGATCCTGGGGCAATCGTTTATTGCCGGATCGTTCTCCACGCGCACCCAGATACCGCCGGTCCCATATAGGGGATCGGCCGTATCGGTGACGGGCAGATCGCTATAAATAGTGGCATTCTGCACAGGTATGGTAATGGGGGTCAGATCGTTCTGTGCGTTAAAGAGCGTCCTGTGGTAGGATACTGTCAGCGCCGCGTTGCCATCCTGGATAAAATCGGTCTGGGTACTGAGGTCGAAAAATGCATAGCCATCGTTATCGGAATCGCAGGCGACCATCGTTCCGGGGGAAACGGCAAGGGCGGCGGGATCCACATTTATAAAGAAGAAAGTGGTCGCCCTACAGCCGTTCTCGCTGAAGGCGGTAACGTAGATGCGCTGTTGGGTGGGCACAATATTTCGATAGGCGGCCGGATCGGCTATGGGGTTGTGGTTCACTTGGTCTATGGGCGATGCATAATAATACACTTCCAGGTCCTGGTTCCCCATCTGGATCAATGCCGTATTCACGGTAAGGTCGAAAATGGCCGTGCCATCTATGTCCGTGCTCTCAAGGGTCAGGTCGTCACATTCGTTCAGATCGTCACCCGCGCCAATGGTTGGGAAAAGCTCGATCGCAAGCTGGAAGGACCCCACGCGCACGCAGCCCGTTACCAGGCTCTGTATGCGGAACCAAATGGTCTCCCCGCCCAGGGCAAGATAGGCCTGTGGATTGCCAATGGCGTTAATGCCCGCCAGGGCGTCGTCATAACTTGTATCGTAATAGGTTATCGGGGTAAAATCGGACGCAGTTTGGTTGCCGATTATTCCCGCGTCCTGTAGGGTAAGGTCGAAGGTAGCCGAGCCGTTGCCGTTGTCATCACAGCCTATGAACGGGTCCTGGAAAGGGGCTATCGGCGCATCGGGTGCCGGGATCACGATAAGCTGCAGCTCCACGATAGTGTAGCATCCCAAGAATGCCGGCGGAACGTCCTTTTCAACGCGTGCATAGACAGTTTGGGCAAAAGGGACCGTATTGGTAAAGGGCATCACTATTTCCGTACCCGGCTCTCCGGCTTCCGCAGCTTCACGGGTGGTATAGTAGGTTACGGTAACATCGGGCTCGCTTGCAATGATATCGGCGTCGGCCAAGGTAAGGTCCCAGCCTTCGGCGATCCCGTCATCAAAATCGGGCCCGCTGTCGCAAAGTTCCAAGGGAATTGGCGCAGGGTTCGGGTTTGGGTTGGGCACCACATGCAGGGTAAGCGTAACGAGGGTAGTGCAGCCGAACCCGGAAGTTACCCTGCCTATTATTGTTTGCGGGGTATTGGTGGTGTTCTGGAAGGTCTCGGGATTGGGGATGGGGTTGTCGGCAGCCTCATCGGCGGGCGTCAGGAACCATAATACCGTGAGGTCGGCGTCGTTGTTGGTGACATCGGGGATGATGCTGGTAAGGTCGAACGTTGAGATCCCATCGGTAAGGGTACTGCCCTGCAGGTCGTCATCGCAAAGCACCATCTCAAAGGGCCCCAAGTCTGGCGGAAGCGGGTCCACATACAGCTCCAGCCTTACGATATCGTAGCAGCCCTCGGCGCTATTGGGGTTGGGCGGAATGGTCCCGTTGGCATTGCTGACGACCAATATGAAGATCTCGTCAAAGTACGGGCTGTTCGTGTTGAGGTAATTCTCGGGGTCGCCGATTGCCTGTGAAAGGTCAATGGGTCCCGGCATAGCGGACTCCCCGGCTGCGATGGCCTGGGCCTCCACTTCAAAATAATAGAGGTCAAAGCCCAACGGATCCAGCGGGCCCAATACTTCGTCCTCAACCAAGGTCAAGTTAAAAAGTGCGATCCCGTCCGCCGTTGCATCATCGCACACCCGCAAAGGCTCGGGGGTGTTGCCCACGGGCGAGAAACGAACCTCGAGCGCAAAGGGGACAATGCTCACGCAACTGCTTCCCGGGGCCTCCACCCGCGCCCAGACACCGCCCGTGCCATAAGCGATGTCCGAGGGGTCCGTAATGGGGAAATCAAGGTACCTGATATTGTTCTCGTAGGGGCTGCCCAGTTCCAGGTCGTCGTTCTGGGCATTTATAAGCGTCCCGTGGTAGGTTACCGTCAATGAGGCGTCGCCATTGGTGATCACTTCGTCCTGGAGGGTGAGGTCAAAGAACGCGAAGCCGTCATTGTTGTCGTCGCACATAATTAGGTTGGGCGGCGCGGTATTGATGATGGGCGCGGTATCTATGCGTATCTCGAAGCTCTGGAGCGCGTCAAAGCACACCAGCGGGTCGTCGTTGTTCTCCAGCCTTACCCAGATCGTCTCCGGGCCGGGGCCGACCACAAAATAGGGGCTCGTTATGCTCCCTATATCGGCCATGGCATCTGCCTGGGTGTGGTGGTAGGTTACCGTATAGTCCGAAGAGGGCTGGCCGTCCAGGACCTCGACGGTGAACTCTGCGAACAGATCTACGAACTCGCCGCCATCGCCGTCATGATCGCAATAGCTCCTGTCGTTTACCTCCCCGGCAATGGCACGGCTGAAGTAGATGTCGAAATCGGTAACGTCGAAACAGCTGCCCGTTGCTCGGTCCTCGATGCGCGCCCAGACGGTCTCGGGGGATGGGGGGTCGATGATCTTTACGCCACCGATTATCTCGTCCGCGGGGTCCCCGGCCATGGCGCCGGCCTCCGTCTCAAAATACCTTATCACAAAATCCGCCGGGTCCTGCGCGCCCAATATGAAGGGGTCCTGGTCCGTCAGGATGAAGGTGCCGTTGGTGGTGCCAAAATCGCACTGGCGCATGTCCGGGGCGGGGTTGGCTACGGGTTGGGGC
>JBEBRF010000121.1:0-7007 GCA_040394975.1 Aequorivita soesokkakensis | reverse complement strand
CAAGACTGAAAGCCGAAGAAGACCAGGGGGCAGATCCGGAAGACAAGGACGAATACAATGCCGAAAATGTGTTTTTCGTACCCAAAGAGGCGCGTTGGAGCTTCTTGCAGTCACAGGCCAAGCAGCCGGAAATCGGCAAATTGGTAGACGATGCCATGGATGCTATCGAAAAAGAAAATGCAGCGCTGAAAGGTGTATTGCCAAAAGTATTCGCGCGTCAGAACCTGGATCCAACCAGTTTAGGAGAATTGATTGATCTGGTAGGAAATATTGCGCTGGGTGATGCCAAATCAAGGAGTGCCGATATTCTTGGCCATGTTTTTGAATACTTTCTGGGTGAGTTTGCCTTGGCCGAAGGAAAGCAGGGAGGACAGTTTTACACGCCACGAAGTGTTGTAGAGCTATTGGTCGAAATGCTTGAACCCTATAATGGGCGCGTTTTCGACCCTTGCTGTGGATCGGGTGGAATGTTTGTTCAGTCTGAAAAGTTTGTAAAAGATCACCAGGGAAGGGTCAATGACATTTCAATCTATGGGCAGGAGAGCAATCAGACTACCTGGCGGCTGGCGAAAATGAACCTTGCCATTCGGGGTATCGACAGTTCGCAGGTGAAGTGGAACAGTGAAGGCTCCTTTTTGAATGATGCTCACAAGGATTTAAAGGCAGATTATATCATTGCCAATCCACCTTTTAACGTGAGTGACTGGGGAGGCGATTTGCTTAGAACTGACGGACGCTGGCAATATGGTGTTCCACCAGTGGGAAATGCCAATTTTGGCTGGTTGCAGCATTTTATTTATCACCTGGCTCCAAGCGGACAAGCGGGTGTTGTGCTGGCTAAAGGTGCGCTAACCTCTAAAACATCCGGAGAAGGAGATATCAGAAAAGCGCTTGTTGAAGCAGGTTTAATTGACTGTATCGTCAACCTTCCGGCTAAGCTTTTCCTCAATACACAAATTCCCGCGGCTTTATGGTTTATGAGCCGTAACCGCACGAATGGAAAGTTCAGGAACCGCAGTAATGAAATTCTATTCATTGATGCCCGTAATCTCGGGCATCTGATTAATCGTAGAACGCGGGAATTGTCCGATGGATCGAAAGATCCGGAAGACAATGATATTGGCAGAATCGCTGGAACGTATCACAGCTGGCGTAATCTGGATGGTGTATATGAAGATGTGCCCGGTTTTTGTGCTTCTGTTCCGGTAAGCAGGGTTGCCGAATTGGATTATGTACTCACGCCCGGCAGATACGTCGGTTTGCCCGACGAAGAGGACGACTTCAATTTTGTTGAACGGTTCACCGCCCTGAAAGCCGAACTGGAAGAGCAGCTCAAAGAGGAAGCAAGGCTGAATGAGGTGATTGCCCAAAATCTGTCTAAGATAAAGCTGTAAGTATGGATGAATACATAGACATATTCCAGGCAGCTGTAACGGAAATCAAAACTGCCCGGATCGGTATTGCCCGGCAGGTGAATGCAGCAGCTATGACGGTGTATTGGAACTTGGGTAAGCTGCTTTCGGAAAGGAAAATTGAAAAGGGGCATGGCTCAGGCGTTGTCACTCGCCTTTCGGCTGATTTGAAGACCGAGTTTCCGGATATGGGGCTTTCTCCCCGAAACCTTTGGGATATGAAGCGGTTTTACGAGCAATACAAAGATGCTCCTTCAAAACTGCGACAGAGCGTCGCAGTTTTGCCGTGGAAACATAATTTGTTGATTCTCACCAAAGCAGAGAGCCATGCCGAAGCACTTTTCTACGCTGAAAAATGCATTTCGCTAGGTTGGTCCAGAGATAGTCTACTGAACTATATAAAAGCGGATGCATTTCATGCAGAGATAACCCTTCCTAAATCACACAATTTCGATGCAGTATTACCTGAAATACTGGCTGAACAGGCCGATGACATGCTGAAAAGCAGTTATAATCTCGGTTTCCTGGGATTAACGCAGCCTGTGAGAGAACGAGAGCTGGAACAACGCCTTGTGGAGAAGATCAAACAATTTGTACTCGAACTGGGTAAAGGGTTCACTTATATAGCCAACCAGTACCGGGTAGAATATAACGGCAAGGATTACTATGTAGATATCTTATTGTACCATCGAACACTACGCAGCCTCGTAGCCATTGAACTGAAAATAGGTGCTTTTAAACCTGAGTATGTGGGGAAAATGAATTTTTACCTGGGATTGCTCGACCGACTTGAAAAGCAGCCCGATGAAAACCCTTCCATTGGTATTATCCTCTGTGCAGACAAAGATCACCTGGATGTAGAAATTGCCTTGCAGGATATCAACAAACCCATCGGTGTAGCCGAATATAAACTTTTGCTTCCTACAAAAGAACTGGAAACGATGGTTTTAAATGAATTAAGGCAAATAGAAATAGAAAAGGAAGATGGGTGAGTGGCGAAGATAGGTGTTATAATAATTTTAACTACTAAAACTAAATGAGTGAAATTATAGAAAAAGTTCTTTCTGAGATAGGATGTACTTTTCTCTCAGGTTATGCTTTTAAAAGCTCTGACTATTCAGATAAAGGTATACCATTGATCAAAATTGGAAATATACAAAACCGAGTTGTAACAATTGATATAAATGGTGATTCAGTCTCAGAAAGACTTATTACAGATAAAACAAAGAAGTTTCTTCTCGCTGATGGTGACATACTGATTGCAATGACAGGCCAAGGAAGTGTAGGTAGAGTAGGGAAACTGAAATTGAAAGATGGAGAAAGTGCATTTCTTAACCAACGGGTTGGTAAATTTTTGTGTGATGAAAAAAATATTAATATCAATTATCTCTATTACATTCTAGCATCGGAAAAATTTCAAGATTATCTTTTTAATACTGGTGCGGGTAGCGGTCAACCAAATTTAAGTCCTGAGTTGATTCTAAGGACGGAAATACCCTGGGTAGAATATCCCGAACAAACCGCCATCGCCTCCATACTCAGCAGCCTGGATGATAAAATAGACTTGCTGCACCGCCAGAACCAAACCCTGGAAAAAATGGCTGAAACGCTGTTCAGGCAATGGTTTGTGGAGGAGGCGAAGGAGGAGTGGGAGACTAAATCTCTTAGCTCAATTGCAATATTCCTTAATGGTCTAGCTTGTCAAAAATACCCTCCAAAAAATGATACTGACAAATTACCGGTTCTAAAAATAAAGGAGTTATCAAGTGGAATAACTGAAAATTCAGATTGGGCGTCAACGGATGTAAAGTCAGACTATATTATCCGAAATGGCGATGTGATTTTTGCATGGTCTGCTTCGTTAATGGTGAAAATATGGGATGGAAACACTTGTATTTTGAATCAGCATTTATTTAAGGTTACGTCGGAATCGTATCCGCTATGGTTTTACTATTTATGGAGTAGGCATCACCTAGCTGAATTTATTTCCATAGCTGCAAGTCATGCAACTACAATGGGTCATATCAAGCGCGGCGATTTGGAAGAGGCAATTGTTTTGATTCCAAGTCACTCGGAATTAGAATCTATGACGTCAATTATTAAACCACTTATTGATAAGCAGATAGGCAATTCTATAAAAATCCGCACCCTAACCACAATGCGTGATACCCTGCTACCGAAGCTGATGAGTGGCGAGGTGCGGGTGGAGATGTGACGGCTCGAATACCGTTACCAACGGTGCTGTAAATAGCACGTTCCATGGTAGTTCTGCGGAAATTGTTATAAATTAAATCTTTCATTCACTAAGCGGAGTAAGGAAATCATGAATTACGACATCAGGATAGTCGGGGAAGACGAGGACAACGGGCTGCTGGAGTTTGACCGCCTGGCTACCCTGACCAAAACAACGAAAGACATCGCCACCAAAGCGCTGATGCTAACCCTACGTGGTTACAGCGATATCACACCGGATAAGCGTTTAAAAAACGCGCTTAAAATGTTCGTCGAGAATATCCAAGGTAATGAAAGTGAAGGCACTGCGCTCACGATCGACTGCCGTTTTTTTGAGGATACGATCAAAGGGCTACAATATGATATATTCAAACCCAAAGAAGAGGTTTTGAAGCTCACTCCAATGGCACTGGTCATTAATGCCTTTCATGCCGTTCTGGATTCTGACCAAGAACAAGCAGATCTAGATAAACCTTTGCTGAAATCGTTAAGGAGCTTCAAAAAGAACTTTATCAGCGAAAATGAAATTTTTTACCTTGCCAATCGTGGAACGGTGCCTGAGGTAAAGCTCTCAAAAGAAGTTTTCCAGAAAATAGAGGTATTGGAAGACAGCATCCCCGAACCTCAGAACACGATCGTCAGCGGCCAACTGGACGAAATGAAAATATCCAAAGCAAGACTCGGCCTGGCTACCACCGAAGGCATGGTCAACCTGATAGCAAAAGACGACGCAGCTATACGCGGGTTGGTGGATTATCTCGGAAAAGATGTGACCATACAAGGAAAAGCCCACTACAAACCGAACGGATTACTGAGTTTTGTTGAAATCAGTGAGTTTTACTCGCCGACTTCGCGCGACAGCGTATTTTCCAGAATCCCTCGTGCCACTACAGGCAGTCAGCAAGTGTTGTTCCAAACGAAAGAAAAAAAGCCGGGCAATTCATTCGATGCACTCAAGGCTTTGTCAGGATTATTAAAGGACGATATTAGTGATGCTGAATTCAGCGAAATGCTCAAAGATGTTCACCGATGAGAAGAATACTGATTGACACCTGCGTTCTGATTCATATTGTGAAAGCGACCCCGTCAGGCGTAAAATGTTTGCAGGCATTATCGGAATTCGATGACAATCCTGTAGTCGTCATTTCAGTCGTTACCAAGGCAGAGCTGGAGTCTTTAAGCCGGCAACAAAACTGGGGAACTGCAAAGATTCGACAATTGAGCAACTTCCTTAGTGCCGCGATTGTCATTGACATTATGCAGGGCGACGCCGCATTAATCGATTCTTATGTAATGGTTGATGGCTATTCAAAAAGAAAAATTCCCGGGCCGGGAGGGACTTTATTAAACAAATCTGCGAAAACCATGGGTAAAAATGATTTATGGATCGCCGCTACCGCCAAAGCGTTAGACATACCACTGATGACTACAGATGGCGATTTCGACCATCTTAACACTCAAATAATCAACATCATAAAAGTGACCTGACAGTAAATGCCCCTTCTCAACGAAAACATCATAGAAACCTTTGCCATCGGCCTTTTAGAAAAACTTGGCTACCAATATATCTACGGCCCGTCGATTGCTCCGGATTCCGAAAGTCCTGAGCGCGAAAGCTTTGAACAGGTTTTACTGCCTGGCCGGTTAGGCAAAGCGGTTCATAGAATCAATCCCGATATACGGGCGGATGTCCGTGCTGAGGCGATTAAGGCAATACAACGTATCGCTTCCCCGGAATTACTGGTCAATAATGAGACTTTTCACCGGTTGCTTACCGAGGGCATCCCTGTCACCACACAGGTAGACGGTCAGGAGCGCGGTGACAGACTATGGCTAATCGACTTTAAACATCCAGAAAACAACGAGTTTGTCGTCGCCAACCAGTTTACTATCGTAGAAAATGGACAGAATAAGCGGCCTGATATTCTGATTTTTGTCAACGGAATTCCTTTGGTAGTAATCGAGCTAAAAAATGCTGTTGATGAAAAGACAACACTAAGAGCAGCTTTCAAACAGGTAGAAACTTACAAGGCGGCCATTCCTGGCCTGTTTACCTATAATGCCCTGGTAGTTCTTTCGGACGGTTTGGAAGCAAAAGCAGGTTCTATTTCGGCAGGCCTGAGCCGCTTCATGACCTGGAAAACCATAGATGGTAAATCCGAAGCTTCTCACCTGACAAGTCAGTTGGAAACATTGATCCAGGGTATGCTGAAAAAAGACACCCTGCTCGACCTGATCCGCCATTTCATTGTTTTTGAAAAGTATAAAAAAGAAGACGAGAACGGAATTACCACCATTTCTACGGTTAAAAAGTTAGCGGCGTATCATCAGTATTATGCCGTAAACAAGGCAGTGGAATCTACCATAAGAGCAACAGGGCACAATGCCACATCAATTGGAAAGGGCTACCTGACGACTGCCCCCAACCTACCCGTAGCCGACGAAGACCCGGCCGCCTACGGGTTGCCCGGCGTAAGAAATCAACCCGTCGGCGACCGAAGAGGCGGTGTAGTCTGGCATACACAGGGAAGCGGCAAATCGCTTTCTATGGTTTTCTATACGGGCAAGATCGTGCTCGCTCTGGATAATCCGACCGTTCTGGTTATCACGGACCGGAACGATCTGGATGACCAGCTGTTTGATACGTTTGCCGCGTCTAAACAGTTGTTACGCCAGGATCCGGTACAAGCAGAGGATCGTCATCACTTGAAGGAATTGTTGAAAGTGGCATCGGGCGGAGTAGTATTCACAACCATACAGAAGTTTCAACCAGAGGAAGGGAATGTATATGAACTGCTGTCGGAGCGAAAGAATATCGTGGTAGTAGCCGATGAAGCCCACCGGACGCAATACGGGTTCAAAGCGAAGCTTATTGACGAAAAGAATCGGGACGGAGCCGTAATCGGGAAAAAGGTGGTGTATGGTTTTGCCAAGTACATGCGGGATGCGCTACCCAACGCCACCTACCTCGGCTTTACCGGTACTCCTATAGAAAACACCGATGTCAACACACCGGCCGTTTTTGGCAACTATGTAGACATATACGATATCGCACAGGCAGTGGAAGACGGCGCAACGGTCCGGATATTCTACGAGAGTAGGTTAGCAAAGGTTGAGCTCAGTGAAAAAGGGCGTGCTTTGGTGGAAGAGTTGGACGAGGAATTGGATCAGGAAGAGTTGACCAAAACACAAAAGGCAAAAGCGAAATGGACACAGCTCGAAGCACTGATCGGTAGTGAGGACAGGATAAGAAATATTGCCAACGATATTGTAAGTCACTTTACTCAACGTCAGGAGGTATTTTCGGGAAAAGGTATGATTGTGACCATGAGCCGCAGAATAGCCGCTGCATTATATGAGGCA
>JBEBRF010000120.1:0-7084 GCA_040394975.1 Aequorivita soesokkakensis | reverse complement strand
GTTTTAATTTGCTCTGCGTTCTTTGCGTCTTTGCGTTAAAAAATCACCGCAGAGTCGCAGAGAACGCAAAGCTCTAAATGAATTCTGCAAGTTTTTTACCAATTGAACTGCCAATGGCAACGCCCATTCCGCCGAGCCGGACCCCGCAAAATACGTTTTCCGAAACGGGTTTTACAATGGGTTTTTTCTGTTTTCCCATTCCCATAATTCCGCTCCAGCGTTGATCAATTTCAAAGGGTTGTGTGGGTAAAATTACGGTTTTAAGCAATTCCTCCAACTTGTTTTGCACCAATTGTGTCAAATCCATTTCGGTGGTTTCCTCTGCTTTGAAATCAAGATTTCTGCCGCCGCCAAAAAGGATTCTATTTTCAATATTTCTGAAATAATAATATCCTTTGTCCAAATGAAATGTTCCTTTTATTTGAAGGTTTTCAATTGGTTTTGTAACTAAAACCTGTGCTCGGGCTGGCTTAACATCTTCTTCCAAAAACTGTTTTGCAAAACCATTTGTGGCGATAAAGACTCTTTTTACTGAAATGTTTTCCACTGAATTTAATTGAAGCGAAACAGATTTTCCTTCATCAGAAATTTTTGTTATTTCCGAAGAATTCAATATCAAAATATTTTCTTCCGAAGCTTTTTTAATGAGTCCGAGCATCATTTTTCCGGTGTCAATCTGTCCTTCAAATGCACTGTAAATGAGCTTTGGCTGAATTTTTTGAAACCCAAAACGGTTTTCCTTTTCTGAAAAAACTTCAGCATTAAAAATAGGTTTCAACAATTGGTTTACATATTCGATTTTTGATTTACAGGTTTCAAAAAGTTCGGCATCGTCGTTGGTGAAAAGTTCGAAGCCGCCAAATTCTTTGTAATCAAGTTGTTCATCGCCCAAGGTATTTCGGAGTAATTTTAAACCTTCCACCCTATTTTTTACGAGCTGGATCACTTCTTCTTCGGAATGATTTTTCAAATCCTCCAGTATTTCTGAAATACTTCCAAAGCAAGCAAATCCGGCATTTTTAGTGCTCGCCCCGCTGGGAAGAATGCCGCGTTCAAAAACCACAATTTTACTTTTTGGGTGTTTTCTCCGAAGTTCCAAAGCGCAATTCAACCCAACAATTCCGCTACCGATGATGGCGAAATCAATGTTTGAAAACCAGGTTTTATGTTCCCAATAGGAAAGATTCATTTTATAATAAATTCCAAATTAAAAGCACCAAATTCCAAAGATAGTATTTTGGGATTTGGTGCTTTTAAAAAGTTGAAGTATTCAGTCCCAGTTAGCAGAAAATACTGCATACTGCAACTGCCCACTGATTACTCTTCCTCGGGTTCATTCATTTTAAAGGTGTTCATAAAGGCTGTGGTGTAATTTCCGGCCACATAATCCGGCTCGTCCATCAATTGGCGGTGAAAGGGAATGGTTGTTTTTATACCCTCAATTACGAATTCATCGAGAGCGCGTTTCATTTTGTTGATTGCCTCTTCGCGGGTTTGGGCGGTAGTTATGAGTTTCGCAATCATTGAATCGTAATTGGGCACAATGGTATATCCTGCATAAACGTGTGTATCCAAGCGAACTCCGTGGCCTCCGGGGGCGTGCAACACCGTAATTTTTCCAGGTGATGGGCGGAAATCGTTGTATGGATCTTCAGCGTTAATTCTGCATTCAATTGCGTGCAATTGCGGGGTGTAGTTTTTCCCAGAAATGGAAACACCCGCCGCAACCAAAATCTGCTCTCGGATAAGGTCATAATCGATTACTTGTTCCGTGATAGGATGCTCAACTTGAATACGGGTGTTCATTTCCATAAAATAGAAATTTCGGTGTTTGTCCACCAAAAATTCTATGGTTCCGGCGCCTTCGTATTTAATGAATTCTGCAGCTTTTACGGCTGCAAGGCCCATGTCGGTACGAAGTTTTTTCGTCATAAACGGGCTTGGGGTTTCCTCGGTAAGTTTTTGGTGGCGACGCTGTATGGAGCAATCGCGCTCGCTCAAATGGCAGGCCCTACCGGTGCTATCGCCCACAATTTGGATTTCAATATGGCGGGGCTCTTCAATGAGCTTTTCCATATACATTCCGTCATTTCCGAAGGCTGCTGCGGCTTCCTGTCTGGCGCTTTCCCATGCTTTCTTTAGCTCTTCTTTTTTCCAAACGGCCCGCATTCCTTTTCCTCCCCCACCTGCGGTGGCTTTCAACATAACTGGGTAGCCCACTTCTTCAGCAAGTTTTTCACATTTTTCAAAAGATTCTATGATGCCGTCACTTCCGGGAACGGTGGGCACGCCGGCTGCTTTCATTGTAGCTTTGGCTGATGCTTTATCACCCATTCGGTCAATCATTTCGGGGGAAGCGCCGATGAATTTTATGCCGTGTTCTTGGCATATTTTCGAGAACTTGGCATTTTCGGAAAGAAAACCGTAACCGGGGTGAATGGCGTCTGCATTGGTGATTTCGGCAGCAGCTATAATATTCGACATTTTTAGATAGCTCAAATTACTTGGTGGCGGCCCGATGCATACCGCTTCATCAGCAAAGCGAACGTGCAGGCTTTCGGCATCTGCCGTGGAATACACTGCGACTGTTTTAATGCCCATCTCACGACAAGTGCGGATAATTCGCAATGCAATTTCGCCCCTATTTGCAATCAATATCTTTTTAAACATAACTTTTTCTGAAATATCAAAAAGCAAATTCCAACTTCCGAAAACTTGGGAATTGGGATTTGTTATTTGGGGTTTATACTAAGATGGATCTACTAAAAATAGCGGTTGATCAAATTCTACCGGGGACGAATCGTCCACCAAAACCTTTACAATTTTTCCGGAAACTTCGCTTTCTATTTCATTGAAAAGCTTCATAGCCTCTATCACACAAAGCACGTCGCCGGTGTTGATGGTGCTGCCAACCTCAACAAAAACGGGTTTGTCCGGGGCTGGTTTTCTGTAGAAAGTTCCAATTATAGGTGATTTGATGGTAATGTATTTAGAGTCCATAGCCAGTGATTCCGCAGCGGCATTGTCTTGTTGTGCAGGTGCTGAGGGCATGGGCTGTGCTTGCATCTGTTGTTGTGGCATAGCGGGCATTTGTTGAATATAGGTGGTTTCGCCGCGCTCACTTTCCGAACCGGTTTTAATTGTGATTTTTATGTCTTCCGTTTCAAGTTTTACTTCGCTGGCCCCGCTTTTGGCAACGAACTTGATCAAGTTTTGAATGTCCTTTAAATCCATAGTAATAAGTCTTTTTGTTGGTAAAAATTATTTTGAGTTGTAGGCCCATTTCAAATAAACGGCGCCCCAGGTAAATCCTCCTCCAAAGGAAGCAAAAATTAGGTTATCTCCTATTTTCAATTGGTTTTCATAATCTGCCAAACACAACGGAAGGGTTGCTGATGTTGTGTTGCCGTATTTGTGAATGTTCATCATTACTTTTTCTTCGGGAAGTTTCATTCGTGATGCAGCGGCGTCAATGATGCGTTTGTTGGCTTGGTGTGGCACGAGCCAGTTGACGTCTTGGCCGCTCAAGTGGTTTCTTTGCATTACTTTTTCGCAAACGTCTGCCATATTTGAAACGGCAAATTTGAAAACGGTTTTGCCTTCTTGGAAAACGAAATGTTGCTTGTTAGTGACTGTTTCAATGGATGCGGGCAAAAGCGAGCCTCCAGCGTCAATTTTAAGAAATGGGCGTCCAATGCCATCGGTACGAAGATATTCATCCACTACGCCAAGTCCGTCTGTATTGGGTTCAAATAAAACAGCGCCGCCGCCGTCTCCGAAAATAATACAGGTGGTTCTGTCTGTATAATCAATAATAGATGACATTTTATCTGCACCGATAAGAAGTACCTTTTTGTATTTACCGGACTCGATGTATTTAGCCGCCGTTGACATTCCAAAAAGAAAACTGGAGCAGGCGGCGACGAGGTCAAAAGAAAATGCATTTACGGCGCCTATTTGTGTGGCCACATAAACACCGGTAGCGGCTACCGGCATATCGGGTGTTGCGGTGGCCATAATGACCATATCAATTTCAGCCGGTTCTGTGTTGCTTTTTTTAAGGAGGTCTAATGCGGCTTGGATGGCCAGATAGGAAGTGCCTTTGTCTTTATCCTTTAGTATTCTTCTTTCCTTAATTCCAGTTCTGGTGGTAATCCACTCATCGTTGGTGTCCACCATTGTTTCCAAAACTTTGTTTGAGAGCACAAAATCAGGGACGTAACTCCCTACAGCGGTAATGGCTGCCGTGATAGTATTCATAAAGCTGAATTAAAATTCACAAAAAAGACCAAAAATCTTTTAAAAAGAGTGAAAATTACTAAATTTTACTTGAAATTCGGCACTAATTAAGTTGTTTTTGACTTCTCCCAATTTCAAAAACAAAAAAACCCTCACGTGGTCGTGAGAGTTTTTCAATAAAGTAAATCGTCTTATGCTTCTGCCTGTTCGGTTGCATCAATAACAACTTGACCGCGGTAGTACATTTTTCCTTCGTGCCAGTGTGCTCTGTGGAAAAGATGTGATTCGCCGGTGGTGGGGTCTATTGCAATTGTTGGGGCAGTAGCCTTGTAATGCGTTCTTCTCTTATCTCTTCGTGTTTTCGAGACTTTTCTCTTAGGATGTGCCATTGCTATTTATTATTTATCCGTTAATAGTTTTTTTAATGAATCCCATCGGGGATCGTTCGTATCGTCTTCCGGCGTTATTTCTTCATCTATCGCCTTCGGGCTTAATTCTTTAAGTTTATCCAGTATGTCGCTTTTTAATGTTCCGTCCTTTACTCCTGGATGGATCCTTTTTGTAGGCACAGCCAAAACAATGGATTCATATACATATTGCTGTATGTTTACTTCATAGCTTCCGTGGGGCAAAATGAGCAAATCTTCATTTTCGTCATTATATTCCTCACCAAATTTTACTACAAATTTGTAAGAACCCGAAATTTCTTGATCGAAGGGTTCATTTGTAATATCACATGCAACGTTCACGGTACCATCAAAGGTTAGTATAAACTCAAGCAATGTGCTCGTTTTTTCCAGCAGTACGTTGAGATTAATGGCGGCGTCATTAAATTCGTCATACTCAAAATGCTCAAAGAACGCTTTTTTTAATTCAAAGTCAAACTGGTGCTTTCCTAATTTCAACCCAATAAAAGGGATTGTAAACTCTTTCAAATCCTTCATTTCCACACCTTATTTAGGACCTTAACCTTACGGATAAGGCGGGTGCAAAGATAAAAAAATATTTGAATAGCAATTAGTTTTCTTATTTCTTTTTAGTGAAAGCTTTTTTACGTGTGGTTTGTAATCTGTTCTTTGAAATTTCTCTGTATTCCCGCCGTTTTTCAAAAATAGTAATCGCTGCGTAAACTGCTTCACGGAAAGATTCAAAATTGGCCTGTCCTTTTCCGGCCAAATCAAAGGCGGTGCCATGGTCGGGAGAGGTGCGCACACGTTTAAGCCCGGCCGTAAAATTCACTCCCTTTCCAAAAGCAAGTGTTTTAAAAGGAATTAAACCCTGGTCGTGATAGCAGGCTATGATGGCATCAAAGTTTTTGTAATTCCCGGATCCGAAAAAACTATCTGCCGCATAGGGGCCAAAGACTATTTTTCCATTGTTGCGCAGATTTTCCAGGGCCGGCCGCAAAATAGTGTCATCCTCATGGCCAATTACCCCATTATCCCCAGTGTGAGGGTTTATGCCAAGCACGGCGATCTTTGGTCTTGCAATTCCAAAATCTTGGATTAATGTTGTGAATAACGTGTTTATTTTTTTGTCGATTTTTTCTCGGGAAATGTTCGTAACCACCTCATTTAGCGCCACATGATCCGTTAACAGGCCAACACGAAGGTTTTCAGAAATAAGAAGCATCAGGCTTTCTCCCTGAAGTTCCTGGGCCAGGTAGTCCGTATGGCCCGGAAAATTGAACCCCTCTGACTGAATGTTGCTTTTGTTTATTGGCGCTGTGACCAGCACGTCAATTTTTTCATCCCGTAAAGCCAATACTGCGGCCCTGAGCGACTTAATGGCATATTGGCCACCGGCAGATGTTTCTTCACCAAAGGCAACGTCTATGTGGTCTTTCCAAACATTCAGTACGTTGATTTTCTTTGGAAGCAGTTCTTCTATTTTGTCTATTCCGTGAAAATTTACGTCGCTTTCAAAATGTTTTTTATAAAAGGACATCAATTTTACGGAGGCAAAAATAACTGGGGTACAAAATTCCAGCATTCGCGCATCTTCAAAAGTCTTTAGGATTATCTCGCTCCCTATCCCATTAATGTCACCTATTGAAATGCCCACCACTATTTTGTCCTCTCTGCTCATTATGTTTGGCTTTTTTAATTGTTATTTTTGCAGTACAAATGTAACTAAATACTACAATGTTTACAGGAATTATTGAAACCGTGGGTGAAATAAAACAACTCACGAAGGAAGGCGAAAACCTTCATTTGGAAATAAAAAGCACATTGGCACAGGAGCTGCAAATAGACCAAAGCGTTTCGCACAATGGGGTGTGCCTAACCGTGGTTGAAATAAAGGAAAACAGTTATGTAGTTACCGCCATCAAGGAAACTTTGGCCAAAACCAATTTAAGGAAACTGAAGAAAGGGTCTATGGTCAATCTGGAAAGAGCCATGAAACTGGGCGACAGACTGGACGGCCACATGGTTCAGGGCCATGTGGACGGAATAGCGATTTGCAAAAAAATCAATGAAGAGAACGGCAGTTGGGTTTTTACTTTTGAACATTCAAATACTGAATTCAGCACTGTAGAAAAAGGTTCAATTACAGTAAATGGCGTAAGCCTTACGGTGGTTGATTCAAAAGAAAAGGAATTCAGCGTGGCCATTATTCCCTACACTTTTGAAAATACGAATTTTAAAAATATAAAGGTCGGGGATGAGTTAAACTTAGAATTTGATATAATCGGGAAATATGTGAAGAAGCTTATGATGCCTTATTCGTAGCTCGTATTCTTTTAAAAATCATGTAAATCCCAAAAAACACTCCCGCCACAATTAGAATCCAAATGTTATCGTCAATAGGGTATTGTGGGCCTGGCGGGGGCGGGGGCGGTGAA
>JBEBRF010000119.1:0-7144 GCA_040394975.1 Aequorivita soesokkakensis | reverse complement strand
ACGTTTCAACGCTTGCCTCTGGAGTTTACATGGTACAGATCATTGGCGATAGCGCGAGCACTGTGAAGCGCTTGATTAAAGAGTGATTTGTTTTAAAAATTCATTTTTTAAAATTAATTAAGTGCAACCTATACAATTTGTGAGTGTGTAACGCCCATTAAAACTGGAAAGCCCTGAAACGTTTAGTTTCAGGGCTTTTTTCCTTGCGCTTCTTTCAATTTTCATTTAGCTTTCTAATCGGCAAGGTCTTCTAAAGTTTTTACGTTAGTCAACGTATTGTGGATTTCCGCAGCTTGTTTTTGGACAACTTGGGAAATTTGCGGAGGGAAACTCTGGTTTTTCAAAGTGTTATTGTATTCTTCCCAACTTGCTTTTTCACCGCGAATGCATTCTTCCAAAACGGCTTCATCCTCATTTCCGGCCACACTGCTTTTAATGTCAATCCAAAGCCTGTGTAGATCACCGGTAAAGCTTCCGCTTTCTTTTGGATTTGCGTTTAGGTTTCTGATTTCTTGGGTAAGTTCATTGGCAAATCTGCTTCGCTGTGCGGACTGTTGTTGTAAATATTTTTTTAGCCTGGGATTTTTTGCATCCTCCATGGCCTTGGCAAAACCTTTTTGGGCATCATAATTTTTCTCCAACAATTGCTGTAAATTATCAACAATGTCATCGTGATTGTTCTGTTTTGCTTCTTCGAATGTCGTTTTCATAATAGTTTCTTTTTTTATTTTTTCTAAAGATAACTTGGGCATTGCTCCATTATTCTTATAAAATTCTTAATTGAGAAGGGTTTAACGCATTGTGTTAAAATGTTGTTTTCTTCTAAAGGGTTCCAGTGAATTTTCTGGAAAATGCTTTGCATATCTTAAGAAAAAAAGTGGATGTTCAATTCAAACGAGCCTTTTTGGCCTATCGTTAATTCCCTGGGCAGGGCTGATTTTAATTTCAAATTTTCGGGTCTTCGGGGTTTTTGCTTTTTATTTTTGAATTGATTTCTGCAACTCGAAATTTCACTATTTTTTCGATTAATGCATAGGGAATGTCCCGGTTTAGGGGAAATTGAATGGAACCTTTTCCCTGTTTATAGCTGGCAAGTTCTTTTTGGAAAGCCTCATTTCCCGAAGGAAGTGCATATAACCCGATGTGGTTTTTAAACCCTCCAAAATAGACCATCGGTTTCCCATTAAATTTGAATGAAGGCATGCCGTAACTAATACTTTCCTCAGCATTTTGGGACATTTTTCTTGATGGCATTTCGAATCTTTTGAAGGATTTCCTGTACATTTTCAGGAAACGTTTCAATATATAGATCGATATTTTTGGATTTATCAAAATTCATAATTATCAAAATGAATGGTGAATTGTTTATGAAATCCGTTTTAAGATTTTCCGCGCCCTTGCTTGATATCCCGCGCTTTGGTGGGGAGCGTTTTCCGTGAGAATATTTCGCAATTCGGGATAAATCCATTTTTTGTCGCGATCCCATCCCAAATAATAAAGACACTGCATGGCGGGCGCTTGGCAGGCCACTTTTTGGTCGGTGATCAACCAATCAAAACAGCATTCGGTTATGGTTTTTCGTTCTTCTTTGCTTAAAATATCTATAAATACCCCGAACGCTTTCATATAATGAAAATGGCAGAGCATTTCGCATATTTTCGCACACGAACGCAATGCGGAATCATTTTTTATATTGGGGAGTTCTCTAAAAAACAAGTGCATATATTTAAAGAAATTTCGGGATTTGTGCTCGCATATTATCTCCAAAACCCAAGCCGATTTTACCAAAAGTTCGCTCTCCTCGTTAAAGCACCATTGCAGTGTTTCCCGAACGTAATGTGGTTTTTTGGTTATCCAATAGGCAATTTCCTGTCGTTTCTTACGGCTGCTGTCAACCTCCATCAACTTTTCTTTTAAATCTTCGGGAAGCATGGTTTTTTTAATTTAAAAGTGAAACAATTTTTTGAACCCCAGTGGAAGCATTTTCCGCAAAAACGGCAATTCGTTTCGTTTCGGAAATGGAAGGTTTGGGATCGACGAAATATATTTTCGCATCTTCTTTTGCATACTGCATCAAACCCGCTGCCGGATAAACCTGCATTGAAGTCCCAACGATAATAATTACATCGGCTTGTTCAACAATTTCTGCGGCAATTTCAATCATCGGGACCATTTCGCCGAACCAAACGATGTGCGGCCGCAGTTGGTGGTTGTTTTCACAGAAATCACCAAGATTCAAATCTTCTTTCCAATCCAAAATCAAATTTTCGTCAAACGTACTTCTCGCTTTCAGCAATTCGCCGTGAAGGTGGATAACATTTGTGCTTCCGGCACGTTCGTGCAGATCGTCAACGTTTTGCGTAATAATTGTAACCTCGTGATTTTTTTCAAGTTCCGCCAACGCAATGTGCGCGGCGTTTGGCTGAACTGTCAATAATTGCCTTCGGCGCTGGTTGTAAAAATCCAGTACTACGGCAGGATTTCGCCTAAAACCTTCGGGCGAGGCAACTTCCATCACATCGTGGCCTTCCCAAAGTCCGTCGCTGTCACGGAAGGTTTTTATTCCGCTTTCCGCACTAACGCCGGCACCGGTCAATACTGCTATTTTCATTAATGGGTTATTGGGTTACAGGGTTACTAAGTTATTGAAAATTACAGATTTTTGAAAAACATTTAAATCAATAACATTTATATTAGCGAAAGAAAATCGAAATCGAAATCGAAATCGAAATCGAAATCGAAATCGAAATCGAAAAATAATGAATAATTAATAACCCAATAACCAAATAACCCAATAACCAATAACCAATAACCAATAACCCATTAACTTTTCCCATTTGGATTTAGCATTATTACAACACCTTCAAACATTCTTGACCGAGCGCAGAAAGGATCTTTTTCAAAAAGTGCTTTCTGAACGAACGCGGCATTTTACTGTTGTTACCGAAGATGTTTATCAGCTTCACAACACCAGCGCGGTAATGCGGACCTGCGATGTTTTTGGAATTCAGGATTTGCATGTGGTGGAAGAACGGCTCGGAAAACGGGTTGACAAAGAAATTGCGATGGGTGCGCAAAAGTGGATGGATTTTAAAAGATATAATTCGATTACCGATTGCATCAAAAGCTTGAAAAATTCTGGCTATCAAATTATTGCCACCACGCCGCACGACAATTCCACATTGCTCCACGAATTTGATGTTTCAAAAAAGAGTGCCTTTTTCTTCGGAAAAGAGAGCGACGGACTGAGCGATACCGTGATGGATGCGGCGGATGGATTTTTAAAAATCCCGATGTACGGTTTTACGGAAAGTTTGAATATTTCGGTTTCCGCGGCAATTATTCTTCAAAGTGTGGTTTCAAAAATGAAGCAGAGTGATGTAAATTGGCAACTTTCCGAAGCGGAAAAACTTGAGATTGAAATGCAATGGCTGAAAAAAACTATTAAGGCTTCGGAAGAAATTATAGAACGTTATTATAAAAATAAAAAATAGTATGCAAGATAAAAATACTATTGAAATTCTATCAATAGAGAATGCTAATAAATTAAAAATTAATAAAATAGGAATCGAAATGGCTTCTTTGGGATTTTTTTTCATCCTAATATTTGGGATAGTATTAATTCCTGGAAAATATTTACCAATTGAAGTCGCGACAGTTTATTATTTTGAAATCATTTCAAAAAATATCTATATAATTTTATCGGTTTCTTTTTTAATTGGTTTGACTGGATTAATATTGAAAGAAAGTAGAAGTTATGAGCCTGCAGAGTTAGAAATACTTTACGATAGATTAAAAATAACCACCAAGGAAAAGATTATTGAAATAAAATATTCTGAAATTGAGAAGTTTAAAGGCAAACTTCCCTTTCCTTTTATAAAAAAAGAAAATATAATAATTAAAAGAATCGAAAAGAAAAATATTGAAATCAGAACAGAGGAGGGTGTTTTTGAAGCACTGACCAATATTTTCCCCGATAAAATTTAAATTTCAACATTAATTATGAAACTTGTTTTCGCAACCCACAACAAAAACAAATTCGATGAAGTAAAAGCAATGCTCCCGCACGATATTGAATTACTGAGTTTAACCGATATTGGCTGCGACGAAGACATTCCCGAAACCGCCGAAACCATTGAGGGAAACGCAATTTTGAAAGCAGATTACGTTCGGAAAAATTACAACTTGAACTGTTTCGCAGACGATACTGGACTGGAAGTAAAATCCCTAAACAACGCGCCCGGAGTTTACAGCGCGCGCTATGCCGGAGATTCAAATAATTCTACAGCAAATATGGAAAAATTGCTGAAAAATCTGGAAGGGAAAAATGATCGAACTGCCCGTTTCAAAACGGCAATCGCTTTGCATTTGGAACACGAAAAAGTTATGTTTTTGGGAATCTGTGAAGGTGAAATTACTGAAAAACCCCGTGGAGACTCAGGATTTGGCTACGATCCAATCTTCCAACCAAATGATTTTGATAAAACTTTTGCTGAAATGTCGCTTCAGCAAAAAAGCGAAATAGGCCACCGCGGAAAAGCAATGCGCCAATTGATTGATTACCTCTCTAAATGATTTACGATTTACGATTTACGATTTACGATTTTTGATTCTTAGAAAACCTTCCATAAAATAATCTACAATCGTACGTCTTAAATCCGAAATAAAACACTACTTTTGCGCCCTTGAAAAAATCCTCAGGGTGAGGGGTGTTATAGTGAAGCTGTCCGTTTTTTATATGTCCAGTCGCTTCCCATTAGCACACATATAAATACAATTATTAAATAAAAATGACAGCATTCAAAGCACTTGGCTTGGAAGAACATCTTCTAAAAGCCATCGCCGACATGGGTTTTGAAACCCCATCGGAAGTACAACAAAAAGCAATCCCAATCCTTTTAGAGCGCGAAACCGATATGGTTTCCCTTGCACAAACAGGAACCGGAAAAACCGCAGCATTTGGTTTCCCGATGTTGCAAAAAATTGACGTTAAAAGTCGCACAACCCAAGGTTTAATCCTTTCTCCAACCCGCGAACTTTGCCTTCAGATTACCAATGAAATGATTGCGTACGGCAAGTATATGCCGGGCCTGAATGTTACTGCCGTTTACGGCGGCGCGAGCATAACCGACCAAGCGCGGCAGATTAAAAAAGGGTCGCAGATTATTGTTGCAACCCCGGGACGAATGAAAGATATGATCGGCCGAGGTTTGATAGATATTTCAAAAATTGAATTTTGCGTGCTCGATGAAGCCGATGAAATGCTCAACATGGGCTTTTATGAGGATATCGTTGAAATCCTTTCACATTCCCCCAAGGACAAAAGCACTTGGCTTTTTAGCGCGACCATGCCCAAGGAAGTGGCTACCATTGCAAAGAAATTTATGCATACCCCCGTGGAAATCACTGTGGGAACCAAAAACGTGGGTTCAGACCAAGTTTCGCACGAGTACTATTTGGTGAATGCCCGCGACAGGTATGACGCTTTGAAACGTTTGGCCGATGCAAACCCGGATATTTTTTCGGTGGTTTTTTGCCGAACAAAGCGAGATACCCAAAAAGTTGCAGAACAGTTGATTGAGGACGGCTACAATGCCGCGGCACTTCACGGCGATTTAAGCCAGAACCAACGCGATTTGGTGATGAAATCTTTCAGAAACCGTCAAATCCAAATGCTTGTTGCAACCGATGTTGCCGCCCGCGGAATTGATGTTGACGATATTACGCACGTAATAAATTACCAATTGCCGGACGAAATTGAAACCTACACCCACCGAAGCGGCCGTACCGGTCGTGCGGGAAAAACCGGTATTTCAATGGTCATTGTTTCAAAAAGTGAAGTGCGGAAAATCCACACTATTGAAAAAATGATCCAAAAGAAATTCATCGCAAAGGAAATTCCCTCCGGAATGGAAATCTGTGAAGTTCAAATGTTTCACTTGGCGAATAATATAAAGAACACTGAAATAAATCCTGAAATCAATGCCTATCTCCCGAATATTAACGAGGTGTTGGCCGATTTTTCAAAGGAAGAATTGATAAAAAAGGTGTTTTCCGTTGAATTTACACGATTTCTGAATTACTACAAAAACAGCAAAGACCTCAATATTTCAGGCGATCGCAAATTTTCTGAAGAAGATTCAAAAGACAGCACACGCTACTTTATAAATATTGGCAACAAAGACGATTTCGATTGGATGAGCTTAAAGGATTTCCTTCGCGATCTGCTTCAATTGGGCAAAGACGATGTTTATAAAGTTGATGTAAAAGATAGTTTTTCCTTCTTCAATACAGACACCACGCACGAAGAAATGGTAATGGGCATCTTCAAGGATTTTAAGCTTGATGGCCGACAAATAAACATTGAAGTTTCCAAAGACAGTGGTAGAAAAAACAGAAGCGGCGGTGGAGGAAGGGACCGCAATAGAAGACGCGGAGATAGAAACGACCGCGGGGACAGAAGCGAAAGAGGAGGAGACCGCGGGGATCGTGGCGAAAGAAAAGGAAATTTCAAAAAGCGCAGTGCCACTTTTGGCGGAGGCGATAAACCAGCTTTTAAAGGAAAAAACCGAAGAAGTGGTGCCGAACGCCCAGAAACAAAAGGCACCGGCGGAAGACGCAGAAGAAAAGGTTGATGAGTCGATGGGGTTAATTGGTTGATGGGATTAGGTTGATAATTAATTCAATTATACATTCCAACTTCCAACTTCCGACTTCCAGCATCCAGCAATTTCCTTTTCAAAAGATTAAACTTTAAAACCACTTTAACGTCTATATAATTATATTTACGGGCCTTTTGCAAAGAGGCCCGTTTTTTATTCAATGCTTATGCAAACCTTCAATTTTCTGCAGGAATACATATTAGAAAACGATGTAGTTCGGCTACATCCGTTGCACCATCAGCATATTGAAAAACTGGCACATTTTTCTTTGGAAGAACCCGAACTTTGGGAATATTCCCTTCAACCGGCAAATGGGCTTGAAAATCTAAAAATTTATATTGAAACTGCTTTGAACGGAAGAAAAGAGGAAACTTCATATCCCTTCATAGTTTTCGATAAACATTCCCAAAAGATCGCGGGCAGCACACGTTTTTACGATTTTCAGAAAAACCACAATACCGTTCAATTGGGCTACACTTGGT
>JBEBRF010000118.1:0-7230 GCA_040394975.1 Aequorivita soesokkakensis | reverse complement strand
GACATGCAATTTTCAACGGGATCGCCGATGGCAATACCTTCGGTTTCGTTCCAAAATTTCATTGAATCGTAAAAAACGGCATCGCCTTTTTCATTGTAAACTTCTTCAATATTCGTGGCTTCGGAACCGTTAAAACCAATTTTATAAAGCACCGCAGGATTAGCAATGCTCAACACAAAAACCGCTTCTTTATTGGCGGCAATGGAACGGAAATGCAGCAACGAATCGCCATATTTTATAATTGCAAGTTTCGGCGTATCGCCATCAATCAAGCCCACTTTTCCTTTATCGGCAGCGAACCAAACCCTGTTTTCGTCCAAAGGCTCAATGGCACGAATGCTCAAACTGTCAATGAAAATGGGTGTTATTTCTACTGAACTGAATTCAATTTCAGTTTTCTTTTCACAGGAAAAAAGGAAAAATGTGGCAATGGTGGCAATTACAAAACGCATAAATCTATTTTTTTTTCAAAAGTAACGATAAGTTTGTTATTGGGTTATTGGGTTATTGGGTTATTGGTTATTGGGTTATTGGTTATTGGGTTATTGGTTAATTTTAAACTTTTACATTTTACATTTTGATATTTAACACGTAACACTTCGTATTTCATAATTTGTAATTCAGAATTCGTAAATCGTAAACATCCCCCCGGCCCCTTTCAAAGGGGAGTTAATTTTCGATTTCGATTTCTGTTTCGATTTCGATTTCATTTTAAAAAGATACCTTTGCAATCAATAAATTACAACAATGAAATTACACCGAAACCTTGTATTCGCCACAATAGATTCACTTCACCAGATTTTTAATGAAGGCAAACAGGCCGACAAAGTGCTTAAACACACCTTGAAACTCGACAAACGTTGGGGCGCGCGCGACCGTGCGTTTATTGCCGAAACCACTTACGATATTGTGCGCTGGAAACGGTTGTATGCCGAAATTGCCGAAGTGCGTGAACCGTTTGACCGCCCTAATCTATTCCGGCTTTTTGCCGTCTGGGCTACGCTGAACGGAATAAAAATCCCCGAATGGAAACAATTTGAGGACACCCCGACCCGCCGCATCAAAGGGAAATTTGACGAGCTTTCAAAAATCAGGAAATACCGCGAATCCATTCCGGATTGGTTGGATGAATTGGGACAAAAGGAATTGGGCAAAAAGTGGGACGCCGAAATTGCATCGTTGAACCAATTGGCCGACGTGGTTTTGCGGGTAAATACGTTGAAAACCACGGTTGAAAATCTTCAAAATGAACTGTCCGATTTAGACATAGAAACCGAAACCATCAAAGGCTATCCCAATGCGTTGAAGCTGCATGAACGCGCAAACGTTTTTACTACAGAAGCCTTTAAAAATGGAATGTTTGAAGTTCAAGATGCTTCTTCGCAACGAGTTGCCGAAATTCTCGATGCAAAACCCGGAATGCGCGTTATCGATGCATGTGCCGGCGCGGGTGGAAAAAGTCTCCACATTGCCACAATGATGGAAAACAAAGGGCAGCTTATTGCGATGGATATTTACGAAAGCAAACTGAACGAACTGAAACGCCGCGCCAAACGAAACGGGATTTTCAACATTGAAACACGGGTAATAGATTCCACGAAAGTGATAAAAAAATTGATCGACAAAGCCGATAAGGTTTTGATCGATGCGCCGTGCTCAGGTTTGGGGGTTTTAAAGAGAAACCCCGATTCAAAATGGAAACTGCAGCCAGAATTTATGGATACCATCCGCGCGACGCAAAAAGAACTTTTGGACAGTTATTCGCGAATGGTAAAACCGGGCGGGCAATTGGTTTATGCCACCTGCTCAATTTTTCCATCTGAAAATGAAAAGCAAGTGAAAGCTTTTTTGGCACGGGAAGAAGGAAAAAACTTTACCCTTCTGAATGAGGAAAAAATTCTGCCAAGCAAAAGCGGTTTTGACGGATTTTATATTTCTTTGCTGCAGAAAAAGAATTAATATCAAAAACCCCAATTTTATAATGAACAAAATTTTTACCCTATTTCTTTTCTTAGGCCTACAAACGCTTTTCGCCCAACAACCTTATTATAATGACGTTGACCTTACATTGACCGGGCAAGACCTCTATTTTGCACTGCAGGAAAAGATTGATGACGCCAGTTCATCCTTTAATTATGGTGACACCCGCGATTCCATGAAAATAACGGATGAAGATCCCGCAAACAACAATAATGTGCTTTTGCTTTATGGCTATAATGACAATGGCAACTGCACCGTCCACAGAAGCCGTGATAAGGCAGATTTCGGTGGACTAAACTGTGAGTATAACCGCGAGCATACCTTTGCGCGTTCCAATGCCAATCCGCCAATGGGTGACGCCAACAACGGTTCCACGGGAATTGTTGCCGATCCGCACAACATTCGGCCCACGGACCAACAGATGAACAACAACCGCGGCAGTAAGAAATTTGCAGCAGGCTCCGGAAATGCAGGCAATGTGGGCAGCGGAAACTGGTATCCGGGCGACGAATGGAAAGGAGACGTTGCGCGAATTATGATGTATATGTACACCCGTTATGGCAACCGCTGCAAACCGGCATTAAATGGCGTCGGTCCGCTACAAGGTTCCACTGATATGCTGCAGGTTTACCTTCAATGGAATGCAGATGATCCGGTTACAGATTTTGAGGACCAACGCAATCCCTATTTGGAAACTCTTTATGGCAACCGTAATCCTTTTATAGACAATCCATATTTGGCCACAATTATATGGGGCGGGCCCATAGCGGAAGATCGCTGGGGTATGATCGGTATCGATGAAATTATTGCAGAAGACGTGACGATTTATCCCAACCCAACTTCTGAAGTTGTCTGGGTTTCAAGCAATTCATCTTTTCCTGTGGAAGGATATGTGGTTTATGATCTTTCGGGAAGAAAAGTGATGCACGGGTTTTTTAACAATTCGATTAAAGAGCTATCCATTTCCAATCTTGAAAGTGGTATTTATTATTTGGAACTCACTTCTTCCGAAAAAAGAATCACCAAAAAAATGGTAGTTCAGTAAACAAATGGATTCCTTAAATTTAAAAAGAGCGGGCACAGAACCCGCTCTTTTTGATTGAAAAAACCATATTCCTTCAAGGCCAATGGGGAACTATTTCACAATAATTCTTCCAGTTTTGAAGGATTTTGTATCTCTACCTCCCACTCTCACCAAATACACGCCGCTTGCGGCTCGACCCATATCAAGTTTGGCCCTATAAGCTTCGCCTACTTTGTCAATCATTTTTACTCTAAGTTGTTGGCCAAGCATATTGTAAACGGCCAAATATGCAGGGCCTTCATAGGCCGTGGTTAGCATAACTTCAAATTGCCTACTATCTTGGGTAGTGATTATCAGTTCGCCGTTTCTTACCTGAAAATCTTCCACTCCAAGGGTACCAATATTAGCGGTATAATCTTCGGTTTCCCCAAAATTAGTCTCTTCACAGGCATCATTTGGCACGGGCCCGTTCCAGTTGGTTTTTGCGCGCATGCGGTGTGGCCCTATGGCAGCGCCCGCGGGCACGACCAAATCCATTGTTACGGTATAGGTTCCCGAGCCTTGGCCAGATGCAATTTCTACATTGTTTACCACAACCTCATTTGCAGTGAAAATAGAATCGTCATTATAGTCAATCCATACCTTTACGAATTGATCTCCGTAATTGGTAGTGACGGTAAGTTCATTGGTGCTGCCCGGTGCCAAGTTCGCTACGAGGTTAGTGAAATCGGCATAGCCTTCACATCCGGATGGGTTATTGATTTCCGCAATTGAAAATAACCTAAAACCATCACCAAAAGAACAGTCCATAGTAGGCTGGCACAAAATATTTTCAATTTCTTCAGTCACGGAATTGTTGGAAGGGTTGGCGTCTCCGGCCAATGAGGTTGAAACGGTGACATTATAGGTTCCCAAAGCTGAAAAATCTGCAGTTTGCGTAAAACTATAGGTCATTTCCTGTTCGGAATCAATGGGGCCCGAAAAGGTTTCAATCACGGGTGTGCCGCCATTGATTACATATTGAATGTTGAAATTAGACTGAGTAGCAGCGCCAAAATTCTTGACTGTGACGGTAATGGTTTCATTGCCCAATCCGGAGCCTGTAACGGGCGACAGAATTTCTGTGGCGCCCACATCATTCGCCAATAGATTTGTTATTTCCTTGGTGAAAGGATCATTGGCCGGAAATTCATCTCCCGGAAGGTTTGTTCTCACTTCAATGGAATACGTCTGCCCCGTGTTTGAAAGATCAATAGTTTGCGCGAAGGTATAATTAGCGGTTGACCCCGATGCCACAGTGCCGGCAAATGTTTCAGTTGCAACCAAATTGCCGTCCACCCTAAGTTCCAAGGGAATGTTGCTTTGTGCAGCAGACCCAAAATTTCGAATGCTCACTTCCACGGTTTCGGCATTGGTCAAAATACCATTTTCCGGTTGAATCAGGGCATTGACTCCCACATCGGTTGCAAAACCGCCGGAGAGAGTAAACGCCGCAATTTGGGTCCTCCAGTTATTGGTGCTTGAAAAATATTCTGCGGTAAACCAAAATGTAAAATTGTCCGGATCCATGGTTAAATGAGAATAATCACCAAATCTATTGGTAAATGTCTGCACCCCATCACCTTGGAATATTTCGGTTTCGGCCACCGTCATCTGCCCCAGTGGGTCGCCGTCAAATCTTCCGGTATATCTAATTCCCGCTTTCAGGGTTGCACTGGCTATGTTGAATGCCAGACCTATATTTCCGGCGGCATCTATACCCGCACTTCCCATAAAACGGCTATGGCCATCTGCCGGGGCATACGTTCCTTCCTGATAAATGGACCACGGGTTTGAGGCATCATTTCGAAGTTCAATCCAGCGGATTCCCGAGGTGTCGTTATTATCAACATCCGTATTGAAGGTTATCACCCAACTGTTATGGGTAGCAAAACTTCGATAGTTTGCTGCGTATGAAATAACTCCGCCAATCATGTCAATCTTTTGGCCAGTTCCGGGCTGGTGCACATCACCGGTGCCAAAGGGTGCAAAAACCGAATTGAATGGATCAGTAGGTATTTCCAATGGCGCGGATATGGTTGAATTTCCGGTATTGTTCCAGTCCAAATCCATTTCCCAAACCTTTAAGTGGTCAAAAGTCACGCCGGCCCAACCATCATCTTGCAGATAAGTTACGTAACCCGGAATATCTGCGGGATAAGTGGTTCCCAAAAGGTTGGCGGGCTCTGGGCTAAGGACCGTATTTGTATTTTGGGTGCTTCCCGGAAGCGGAAAGCCTATGATCTTCGGATTGGCCCCACCTGCAAGCATTACATCCCTTTCCACGGCATATACCTTGTTGGTGGTGCCAATATTCGCAGTGAGATAATATGCATCGTGCCAAACGCTGTAATGGGGATAATCCGGAAAACTGCCAAAGGTATATTGATATACATTATAAGCCCCCGTTGGATCGCCCGATTCGGAAACACCAATGGCCAACGAATTTCCCAAGGAGCCGAACTCACTCACAAACCAACGGTCCGCGAGCTGATCATACATTACAATGGGGTCTCCCGAATTGGAACCAATTCCTAAAAAAGTACCCAAAGCCACTGGGCCTACCAGCAGATCTCCCGTTTTGCTAAATATCTTTATTAGGGAATTTACAGAATGTACATAATGATTTGGCCCGGCGGCTCCCGTAGGATCCGGCGGCACAAACCCTGATTCGGAGGAAGATGCCCCAATAAAATTCTGCTCGATGGCACGCGTACGGATTTCACCAAAATTCCTCTGAACGTTTTGGTCAATCCCTTGCGGTAGTGCCTCGGCATTAACTTGGGGATTGTACCGCGACCTATTGGCCACTACTTTGATTTCCTTTACGTGCTGCTCCTGAATTTCCTGCTGTACCGCATATTCGCGCAAAGGCATGGTTTTGCCCATAAAAGTTCCAACAATAATTTCATCGGGCGGATAGGTTTGTTGTGCATACATCCCCGCAAACAGCAACATAACCGTAAGATTTAGTAATTTTTTGAGTTTCATGGTTTAGTTTTTAAATTTTGAATACGAAAGGTAAATGATAATTTCCACATTTAATTCCTTGAGACCAGAAGTTTACAAAAATTAAAAAAAAGATTTTCTACCCTCTCCCCGCGTTCCTATTTCCTTTAAATTTGGTTACATTTGCACCTCTTAAAACCCCTAATACCCACAACGATGATTCACTTTTTTGGGAACATTGAAAACACCGTTTTTGCTGTCCAATCCAATGGAACCCTTTCTGAAGAAAATACAAAAAAACTGTCATGGCTTTTCGGCAACCAACCCAAAATAGAAAAATCCGTTTTGTCCACAAACACAGCGGATTTTTTTGTTGGCCCGCGGGCGGCAATGATTACGCCCTGGAGCACAAATGCGGTGGAAATAACCCAGAATATGGGCATAGCGGGAATTATTAGGATTGAGGAATTTCACCATAGTTCGGCTGAAAAATCAGTTTTTGACCCAATGCTTTCGCAAAAATTCCCGGAATTGGATCAAGAAATTTTCGATATCCATATTGAGCCGGAAGGTGTTTTGGAGATTGAAAATATTTCCGAATACAACCAAAAAGAAGGCTTGGCTTTAAATTCCGAAGAAGTGGAATATCTTGAAAACCTTTCAAAAAAACTGGACAGAAAACTTACAGATAGCGAGGTTTTCGGCTTCAGCCAAGTGAACAGTGAACACTGCCGCCACAAAATCTTCAACGGCGTTTTTGAAATCGACGGCAAACAAATGGATGCTTCCCTTTTCAAATTGATAAAGAAAACTTCGGAAACCAACCCGAACGATATTGTTTCGGCATATAAAGACAACGTGGCATTCATAAAAGGCCCAACCGTGAAACAATGGGCACCCAAGACCGCCGACAAACCCGATTGGTACGAAGAAAAGGATTTTGAAAGCGTGATTTCGCTAAAGGCCGAAACGCATAATTTCCCAACAACGGTCGAACCTTTCAACGGTGCCGCAACCGGCAGCGGCGGTGAAATCCGTGACCGTTTGGCTGGCGGAAAAGGTTCGTTGCCCTTGGCCGGGACCGCGGTTTATATGACTTCATATTCTCGTTTGGGCGCTTCGATGCCGCTGGCTTCGGCTCCGCTCAACCACCGGGATTCGGATTCGCTTAACGACCGGTCATTGAGCGGAGCCGAAATGACCCTCCACCCCTGGGAAAAAGCAATGAAAGAACGCGA
>JBEBRF010000117.1:0-7232 GCA_040394975.1 Aequorivita soesokkakensis | reverse complement strand
AATTCATTTTTCAGAATCCCTTCTTTTATGCGAACCGTTACTTTTCTGTAAAGTATGGGAAAATAGGCCATGCAGGAATTATTGGCGCATTCTTTTTCGATTATTTCATCGAGTTTGAAAATTACTTCATCAATGGTTTTTGGCAACATATTCCAATGGTTAGCAATTACGAAGTTATGCTATTTTGAAACCATTTTTTGAAAAGAAGAAAAAAAGGGGATTATTTATCGCCGTTTTGCGAATCGGAATATTTTTTCTCAAGTTCTGCCTGAAATTCCTCCATTACAGGTTTTACGGTACTTTCGGGAAGATCTGCAATGCGAATGTACATCAATCCGTCCACCGCATTGTTGAAAAGCGGATCAACATTGAAGGCCACGACCTTTGCATTTTGTTTGATGTATTTTTTAATAAGAACGGGCAAACGAAGGCTTCCCGGCTCAACTTCGTCAATTATTTTATCGAATTTGTTGAGGTCGGCCTCGCTTTCGTCAAAAATAAAATCCTTATCGGCATCCTTCAGTTTCACTTTGTATTCCTTCTTCGGATTGATGTATTGCGCCACGTATGGGTCGTAATAATTGGATTTCATAAACTCGATCATCAAACTTTTCGAGAATTCAGAAAATTTATTGCTAATACTTACGCCGCCAATCAAATAGCGGTGTTCGGGGTAGCGCAGTGTGATATGCACAATTCCTTTCCAAAGCAAAAACAATGGCATGGGCCGTTGTTGGTATTCTTTGATAATGAAAGCGCGGCCCATTTCAATGGAGGTGCTCATCATTTCATATAGCTCGGGCTCAAACCGAAAAAGGTCCTGCAAGTAAAACCCGTTGATTCCAAACCGTGGAAAAATTTCTGAGCCCAGCCCCATTCGGTATGCACCGGCCATTTTTTGTGCATCGTTGTCCCACAGAAACATGTGGTGGTAATAACTGTCAAACCTGTCGAGATCGGTACTGTTGTTGGTTCCCTCGCCCACTTCGCGGAAGGTTATCTCGCGCAGTCGTCCAATTTCCTGCAGAATATATGGAATCGAGTTTGCCTCGGCCAAAAACACTTCGTAGTTTTTGCTTACGAGCAGCCGTTTGTCATTGATCCGCAGATTTTCAATTTCCGCCTCCATGGCTTTTAGGGGAATTGGGCCTGCAATTTTCTTTGGTGGTTTTGGAAATTTTAGCGTTTTCGGAATGTTGTCCAACAACTTTTTCTTTTGGAATGCATTGGAAAGCATATAAGTTTTCTTCCGAAGAAATTCAGTGAAAACCGGGAGCGACTCGTGCTCTTTTTGGTCTTCCACCGAAATGGCGTTGCCAATCCTCACTTTTATCAATCGTTCTTTTTGGGTCAACAATTCTGAAGGAAGTTTTGCGGTGCGCAGCGTATCGCTCATTTTTGCCAAACGGTAAAATAACTTGCTGTTTTTCGCGTGGAAATATATTGGAACAATTGGCACTTCGGCCTTTTTAACCAGTTTCATCGCGGCTTCTTCCCACGGTTTGTCCACCACCAACTTTCCGTCCCGGTAGGTTGAAACTTCGCCAGCGGGAAAAATTCCCAACGGATGACCATCCTGCAAATGCTTTAGCGCAGCCTTAAAACCAGTAATGCTCGATTTCACGTCTTTCCTGCCTTCAAACGGGTTTACGGGCATTACGTACGGTTTCAGCGGTTCAATTCTATGCAAAAGAAAATTGGCGACAATCTTAAAATCCGGACGGTGTTCCAACAGTAATTTCAAAAGAAGAATGCCATCAATACCACCAAGCGGATGGTTTGAAATAGTTATAAAAGCTCCTGTTTTTGGGATTCTTCGAAGATCTTCCTCGGGAATTTCAAATTTGATTTCAAACTCTTCTATCAGTGCATTTATGAAATCGAGATCTTTTAAATGTTTCTTTCTATCGTAAATTTTATTGAGGGTCGTAATATTCAAAACCTGCATCAAACCCCAGCCTACAAAAGTTCCAAAAATACCGAATTTATCGACGTTTATTGCTTTTGCAACTTCCTTAGCGTTGACCAGTCCCATTGAATTTATTTGGTTGTTTGTATGCAACAAATATAATTAAAGCAATTAGATACTATTCTTTTATTACCAATTGTACCGTTTCCTTGCTTTGCTGTTTCAAAAGCACATTTTTGTTTTCCGCAAGCGCCTTTACTTCCGCCGGAACAAAATGGCGAATGGTGTAGAGGGTTACGTTTTCGTTCCATTTAACGCTGAATTTTTCGCGAAGTTTCGCTAATAAAGCTTCCAAATTGTTGAATTTGTCATTCACGCATACCGAAAAACTGATGGCGGAATTCTGGATCAATTCCACCTTCATTTTGTATTTGTGAAGCCATTTAAAAACATCGCCAATATTGTCTTCCATCATAAATGAAAAATCCAGGGACGAAAGTGAAATTAAAACCTGGCCTTTTTTCAGAATAAAACACGAAGTCTGCGGGTCCAAAGTGGCGCCTTTACCCACGCACGTTCCCGGTGCGGTTGGGTTCAAAAATGATTTCACATACAGCGGAATTTCCTTTCGCTGCAACGGTTGGAGGGTTTTTGGGTGGATTACCGAAGCGCCATAAAATGCAAGTTCAATAGCCTCACGGTAACTGATGTGGTTCAGCAACACGGTCTTTGTGAAATAACGCGGATCTGCATTGAGCACCCCGGGCACGTCTTTCCAAATCGTAACGCTTTCGGCATTCAAACAATAAGCAAAAATGGCGGCTGTATAATCGCTTCCTTCGCGACCAAGAGTTGTGGTAAAATTATTTGTGGTTTCCGACCCCAAAAATCCTTGGGTAATCGAGATGCCGTTTGGATTTACTTTTTTCTGGATTTTTCTCTGTGTGGCTTCCCAATCAACGTTTGCATCGCGATGGTTTGCATCGGTTTTGATGCATTTGCGAACGTCCAAAAACTCATTCTTTAAACCAATTTCCGAAAGATATTCCGCAACAATGGTACTTGAAACCATTTCGCCAAAACTCACTACTTGGTCGTAAACGAAGGCGTGGTTCCTGGATTTGTTTACCTCCAAAAAGGAATTCATTTTTTGGAACAATTCCGAAGCTTTTTGGTAAACCGGATGATTTTGATTTTCAAAAAGGGCCTTTAAAATTTCGAAGTGGTATTGTTTGAATTCAGAAACAAATTCATTGCATTTTGAAGTGTTTTCATTTAAATATTCCGTCACAACCTTTTCCAGCAAATTGGTGGTTTTTCCCATTGCCGAAACCACGATTACCAAGTTTTTCCCATTGGTAATTTTCAGTACTTCCGCAACATTTTTAACGCCGTCAGCATCTTTTATTGAAGCCCCTCCGAATTTAAAGATTTTCATATTAATAATTAGTTCTTCGTAATTAGTACAAATTTTTACTCCCTCCCTTTGGGAGGGCTGGGGTGGGCTTATGAGTTTATATAATTTTTCAACCCTTTTTCGTCCATATGCACCACGCGCCAATCTTTTACAATGTTTGCGCCGCTGCGTTCATAAAACCGAATTGCGCCCGTGTTCCAATCCAGTACGTCCCAAGCCACACGTTTCAGCCCGCGGTCAAAGGCAAAATGCATCACTTTTTTGTACAGCGCCTCGCCAATGCCTTTTCCACGTTCCGATTCTTTTACGATTAAATCCTCAAGATGGAGCGTTCTGCCCTTCCAAGTTGAAAATCTGTAGTACACCAATGCTGCCCCAACTATTTCTGACTCAATGCCCAATTCAGATGAAGCATCGGCAACAAAACAATAAAACAGCGGAGTTTCGCCAAAACCTTCACGTTCCAAATCTTGCACGGTAACTTCAACCGCATCGGGTACTTTTTCAAAAATGGCAAGTTCTTTTATAAGTTCCAAAACTTGCGGCATATCATTTTTTATGGCTTCTCGTACAATCATAGCTTTCACTTTTAATTATAAAATCTCGATTTTCGATTTCAATTTCCTTTCCGATTTTCCCCTCACAAATATCGGTTCAATTTCTTAAAAATCCCGATATTTGCACCAAATTCAGGATACCTGCAAACCCATGGCAAAATTAAACCAATCTCTCGGCGAGTTTATTATTGAAAACCAAAGCGAATTCAAATATTCTTCCGGCGAATTGTCGCGGCTCATCAATTCCATCCGTTTGGCGGCAAAAGTGGTAAACCACAAAGTGAACAAAGCGGGATTGGTTGATATTTTGGGAAACGCCGGTAACAGCAACATTCAGGGCGAAGACCAACAAAAGCTCGATGTTTTTGCAAATGAGGTTTTCATAAACACGCTCACAAACCGTGAAATTGTCTGCGGAATTGCCAGCGAGGAAGAAGACGAATTTATAACCATTAAAGGCCGGAACGAAAAAAACGACAACAAATATGTGGTTTTGATCGATCCTTTGGACGGTTCCTCAAATATTGATGTGAACGTTTCCGTGGGCACTATTTTTTCAATTTACAGAAGGATTACTCCTTCCGGAACTCCCGTTACCATTGATGATTTTCTCCAGCCGGGAATAAATCAAGTTGCCGCTGGATATATTGTTTACGGCACCTCAACGATGATTGTTTATTCAACGGGGCACGGCGTTAATGGTTTTACGCTGAATCCCGCAATTGGAACCTATTATCTTTCGCATCCAAATATGCGTTTCCCGGAAAATGGGCATATATATTCAGTAAACGAAGGGAATTACGTGCACTTTCCGCAGGGCGTGAAGGATTACATTAAATACTGCCAAAAAGAGGAAGAAGATCGTCCATACACGTCGCGCTACATAGGCTCTTTGGTTTCAGATTTTCATAGAAATATGATAAAAGGCGGCATCTATATTTACCCGAGCACCTCAAAAGACCCAAATGGAAAACTTCGCCTTTTATACGAATGCAATCCTATGGCGATGATTGCCGAGCAAGCCGGAGGAAAGGCCAGCAACGGTTTTCAAAGAATTTTGGAGATCCAGCCCACCTCGCTCCACCAACGCGTTCCGTTTTTCACCGGAAGCAAAAAAATGGTCGAAAAAGCTGAAGAATTTATGAAAGCCCCCTAACCCCCAAAGGGGGAACTCTCACTCAAACCGACAAACAAAAAGCTCCCTTGGGAGCTTTTTGTTTAAAGTATATAATTCCCCCTTCGGGGGTTAGGGGGCTTTTTATTTCCTATTCAACAAATAACGGTAATCCTCAAGGCTCAGCCCGCCGCTGTATATTGCTACCGATCTTTTGATTAAATCTTGTGCGATTTCAGCAGTATAACCGAGCCCGATGGCATATCTTTCAATCAAAAACCGCTCGTGGTCATCAATTTCGTTGTCAGCAAAAATCATTTCAAAAAGATCGTGGATTCGCTCCAAACGCCCTTCCGCATCATTCGGCGGGTTGATGGGATACTTGTCTGGGTTTTTCAAGATTGCCACATAGTCCTGCTCATCAATATCCAGTTTTCGGGCAAAACGTTTCAACATTTTTTCCTCTTCGGCATTGATTTCACCATCAATGGAAGCAATATTGGCTATGGATGCAAAGTGCCCAATATTCCGCGAACGTTCCCCGCTTTCAAATAAATCTGTAAATGACATAATTTGGTTTTTTTTACAAATATAAAGCGAATTGCCACCAAAGTGAAGCAATCTGTTAACGTTTTTCTTCATTTATTCCCCAAACCATTTCGCCCTAAACTTTTCTTAATTGAAACCCAAGCCAAGCAACCTTTCAGTATTTTTAAACTGCTACTGAAAGAAAAATGGAACAACCACTTCTTGTTTTTAACGACAAAGGAATTTACTGCGAAAAAGCCGATGTGTACATCGATGCTTGGCGTCCCGTAAACAATTGCATCGTCACCCACGGCCACGCAGACCACAGCCGCTGGGGGCATAAAAACTATATTACGCAAACCAACAACGTCCCCATTATTAAGCAACGTTTGGGAGAAATTTCAGTAATCGGAAAAGTCTGGAACGAAACTTTCACCATAAACGGCGTAAAATTTTCATTACATCCCGCCGGGCATATTATAGCCTCTGCGCAGGTTCGCGTGGAATATAAAGGTGAAGTCTGGGTCTTTACGGGCGATTTCAAAAACGAAAATGATGGTTTGGCCGAAGTTTTCGAACCCATAAAATGCCACACCTTCATCACAGAGTGCACCTTCGGTTTGCCCGCCTTTAAATGGGAACCGCAAGCGGAAGTTTTTAAGGATATAAATGAATGGTGGGCCAATAATAAAAGCGAGGGCAGAACATCGATTTTATTCGGATACAGTTTAGGAAAAGCCCAGCGTTTGCTGAAACATCTGGACACTTCCATCGGCAAAATATACACCCACGGCGCCGTTGAAAATATGACGGAAGTGATTCGCCCATTTTACAATTTGCCCGAAACTACATTGATTACACGCGACACTTCCAAAGAAGAAATAAAAGGAAACATAATCGTCGCCCCACCAAGCGCCCACGGCAGCACGTGGATCCGGCGGTTTGTGCCATTCGTCACCGCCTCCGCCAGCGGCTGGATGACCTTTCGCGGCGCACGAAGAAGAAGAGCAATTGACCGCGGATTTGTCCTCAGCGACCACGCCGATTGGGAAGGCCTGCTTTCCGCAATAGATGCCACTGGATGCGAAAAAGTAATCGCAACCCACGGATATACCGATATTTTTGCGAAATATTTAAGGGAAGAATTGGGCTACGATGCCCGCACCGAAAAAACCCAATACGAAGAGGAAAACGCCGATACTTCGACTCCGCTCAGTAACCAAAAAATTGAAAATGAGGATTAGTTTTTCTTCCTGCAAGGTCTTCAAGACCTTGTAGGTATCAACTTCGTTCAATAAACAAAAAAATGAAAATGAAGATTGAGAATTCAATAGAAACAAATTCCCCCTTCGGGGGCCAGGGGGCTTTATGAAAAATTTCGCCCAACTCATAAAAAAGCTCGACAGCACCAACAAAACCAATGAAAAGGTGGCGGCGCTGACGGAGTATTTTCAAAATGCAAATGAGGCTGACAAACTTTGGACCATCGCCATACTTTCACACCGCCGTCCCAAACGCCCCGTAAACACTACATTGCTGCGCCTTTGGGCAACCGAAATCAGCGGCATCCCCCAATGGCTTTTTGAGGAAAGCTACCACATTGTGGGCGATTTGGCGGAAACCATCGCCCTCATCATCCCCACTCCCCGCAACCCCGCGCAACCCGAAAGTAACCCTGCGCAACCCATGAGTAACCCCGCGCAACCC
>JBEBRF010000116.1:0-7333 GCA_040394975.1 Aequorivita soesokkakensis | reverse complement strand
TCCGCAGGTGCAGGCATTCTTTAAAAACTAATTTTATGGGAAAATCAACTTCACAAAAAATAAGGGTCGGTGTTTTCGTCGTCACAGGTACAATTCTACTTGTGGCCGCGCTGTACTTTATTGGAAACAAGCATCATTTGTTCAGTAAAAATATAGAAATCTACGCCACATTTGCGAATGTGAACGGCTTGACTTTGGGCAACAACGTGCGCTATTCCGGAATTAACATCGGGACGGTGAGCAAAATTGAAATGGTTGCCGAGGGCACGATTACCATTCAAATGCTGGTGGAAGATAAAACTTCAAAATTCATCAAAGAAGATGCTATTGCTTCTATCAGTTCGGATGGGTTGGTTGGAAGTATGGTAGTGAATATTATTCCGGGAAAGGTGCAAAACGCAAGACCCATTTCATCGGGCGATACCATTCAATCTTACAGCAGAATTGGCGCGGACGATATGCTTTCCACCTTAAACACCACCAATGAAAACGCCGCTTTACTGACGGCCGATTTATTAAAAATAACCAATCAAATCCTTGAGGGAAAAGGCACTTTGGGCGCATTGGTTACAGATTCTTTGTTGACGCGGGACATAAAACAGACCGTAGCAGCGCTGAGAAATACTGCGACGGGCACTTCCGCGGCAATTGAAAATTTAAACGAAATTATTTCAAAAATAAATTATGATGAAAGTGCCGCAGCGGTGCTTTTGAGCGATACCGTTTCGGCCAATCAGCTTACAAAGGTATTCGCCAATCTTGAAAAATCCAGCAATGATATTAATGCGATAACTGAATGTTTGGATACATACATCACGGAAATAAAATCTGGGAAGGGTACTTTAAATTATATAACGCAAGATGAAGATTTGGTCAAAATTATTGATTCAACAATGGGCAATATAAAAGAAGCTGCCGAAAAACTAAATGAAAATATGGAAGCGTTAAAGCACAATTTTCTTTTCCGGGGCTATTTTAAAAAGCTGGAACGCCAAGAAAAAAGGGATGCGAAAGAAAACTGATGCTAAATTAGAATTTTGGTTATTTCACAAACCACTTAAAAATAGAATTGCATGCTCAATTATTTAAAAGAAAATTTCACTACCATTTTTGAAGACGAATTGATTGCGGAAATAAATCAAGTGGGGACCGTAAAAGTAGTGAAGGAAGGTAAAAAACTAATTGAAATTGGGGATTACGTTAAGTCGATGCCGTTGCTTATTTCCGGAGCGATTAAAATTTTAAGGGAAGATGACAATGGGGATGAACTATTGCTTTATTTTTTAGAACGCGGAGATACTTGTGCCATGACTTTAACCTGTTGTTTGGGCCAAACCAAAAGTGAAATCCGCGCCATTGCGGAACTTGATACAACGCTAATAATGATCCCAGTCCAAAAAATGGAAGAATGGACGGGAAAGTATAAAAGCTGGCGCAATTTCGTGTTTCAAAGTTATCACGCGCGACTCATTGAAATGCTTGAAACCATTGATAGTATTGCCTTTTTGAATATGGACGAGCGGTTGGTGAAATACCTTCAAAACAAACAAAAAGTCACCAATGATGCCGTCATTAATTCAACCCATCAAGAAATTGCCTATGAACTGCACACCTCGCGGGTTGTGGTTTCACGATTGTTGAAAAAGTTGGAAACGCTCGGGAAAGTTCAGCTTTATAGAAATAGCATTAAGATAATTTCACTTTAAATATTTCCTTTTCAGAAATAGCCAAAGAAGTTCAAATGAAATTAACCAACGTAATACAAAATTTATAACCAAATGGAAACTGTAAAATATTCAAGAATCTATAGAATTGTCCATTGGGCAATTGCAATCGCTTTTCTGCTATTATTGATAACCATTTTTCTCCGATTAACTTGGATGAACAAAGAAAATTTGGCAGATATTATTGAAGCCTACCTCGGCAGCACCGACCAATCGTTAACGCGAGAACAGCTTATTATTCTGGCAAAACAAATAAGGAAACCTATGTGGGACTGGCATATTTATTTGGGTTACATTTTAACCGGATTGTTCAGTTTGCGTTTTTTGCTTTCCTTTTTGGGAGCTATGAAATTTCAAAATCCGCTGGTTAAAAACCAAACTTTTAAACAGAAATTTCAGAAATGGACGTACATTATTTTTTATATCTGCGTAGTGATATCAATAGTTACCGGCCTAATTATCGAATTGGGGCCAAAGGATTTAAAGAAACCAATGGAGGAAATTCACGTATTGGGAATTTATTATTTGATAGCTTTTATCGCAATTCATTTGGGTGGAGTACTAATAGCCGAATTCACAAATGATAAAGGAATAATTTCGAGAATTATCCGCGGCCATGATGCCAAACTTAAATAGGAAAGTGATTAAAAAATAGTATTAAAACGTTGAATTTTAAATAGCGAAAAGCACCTTGAAAAGGGTGCTTTTTCTCTGTAACATTAGTTACTGACTGGCCTTAGTTGGCGGCATATATTTGCCCAAAATCAAGACCAGAAATGAAGATTAAAAATATACTTACGGTTGTGGGCCTGCTGCCAACAATGGTATTTGCGCAGCAAATCGTGCCTATTTCCAAAGCTGAAGTGCTGGAAAAAGTACTTCAGCAAAACAACAAACTCAAGATAGGGCAACAGGAAGTGCTGGCCGCAAAAGGCGATTTCAATCAGACCAATGCGGTTTTTCTTCCGAATATCACTGCTTCCCATAGCGGAATGGCGACCAATAACCCGTTGATGGCTTTCGGTTCAAAGCTGAATCAGGAAATAGTTACGCAAGCCGATTTTGACCCCAATAAATTGAACAATCCCTCGCAGATTGAAATCTTCACTACAAAATTTGAAGTGCAACAACCCATTATAAACCTTGACGGAATTTTTCAGAGAAAAGCGGCAAAAGCAAAATTGCACGCCACCAACCTACAATTGGCACGAACGGCCGATTATCTTTCTTTGGAATCGGAAAAAGCATATATGCAGCTGCAATTGGCCTATAAAAGTGTTTCAGTTTTGGAAATTGCCTTAAACGCCGCGAACGAAAATTTTCGTTTGGCAACCAACAGTTTTAAACAGGGTTATTTACAACAGAGCGATGTGCTGGCGGTACAAGTGCGCGTTACCGAAGTGCAAAACCAGTTGCAGTACGCAAAAAGCAATTTGATAAATGCTTCGGAATATCTCGCTTTGCTTATGAACGAAGAAATTTCCGGCATTTTGAAACCGACGGATTCATTAATTATTTCTTCGGAATTGATTGCGACCGAAAAAATTTCAGCTTCCCGCGCCGATATTCAGGCGATGGAATTTGCAGCCGAAGCTTACAAACAAAATTACAAAGCCGATAAAATGACGTTTTTGCCGCGGCTGAACGCCTTTGGAAGCTATGAACTTTATGACGATCAAATTTTTCAGGCCGATGCAAGTGGCTATTTATTCGGCGCCGCGTTGACATGGAATCTTTTTGAAGGTTCAAAACGCTACGGAAAAACACAAAAAAGCAAAGCCGAATTCAATAAAGCAAATTTCGAATTGGCACAATACAAATCTGAAAGCCAATTGGAATTGAACAAGGCAAAACGAATGTTCCATGACGCACAAAACAATTTGAAATTGACTGAATTGGCGCTGGAACAATCAAAAGAAGCCCTCAGAATCCGAACCAATAGATTCAAGGAAGGGCTGGAAAAAACCATCGATTTATTGATGGCCGAGACTCAATTTTCGCAGAAACAATTGGAATATTTCAATACAGTTTTTCAACATAATTACGCCTTGGCATATCTTCAATTTTTAACAAAAAACGATTGAAATTGAAACCCTCCTGCAAGGTTTTCAAAAACCTTGTAGGTCTAACTCAAAATAAAACAATGATTATGAAATATTTATATGTCCTTTTGTTTTTCCCCGTTGTGCTAAGCTTCACAAATTGCAGTGACGCTTCAAAGGAAAAAAGCTTAACTCAAATTCCTGCAGTACCCGTAACAATAAGTTCCGTTTCAGCGGAAAACAACACGCAATTTCTAAACGCGAGCGGAAAAATTGAAGCAGCAAACAGCGCCACGCTCAGCACCCGAATGATGGGGTTTGTGGATAAAGTGCACGTAAATGTGGGCCAAAAAATTACAAAAGGACAATTGTTGGTGAGCATTAACAATGCTGATCTTTCCGCAAAACAAGCGCAAACGGGCGCCGGAATTACGGAAGCCCAAGCCGCTTTCAACAATGCCGAAAAAGATTATCGGCGGTTTCAAAATCTATTTGCAGAAAACAGCGCGAGCCAAAAGGAACTGGACGATCAGCGCGCTCGCTACGAAATGGCAAAAGCCAGATTGGAAGGGGCAAAGCAGATGAAAAACGAAGTGCAGTCGCAGTTTGCGTATGTTAATATTCGCGCGCCTTTTAACGGCGTTGTAACCAATAAATTCATTGAAGCCGGTGATATGGCGAATCCCGGAGCACCGATGATTTCGGTGGAAGGTCCCGGCAATTTTGAAGTTACCGCTTCCGTTCCCGAAAGTGAGATTTCAAAAATAAAATCGGGAACCGAAGTACAAGTGATTGTAAAATCTTCGGAGAAAGCATTATCGGGAATGATTACTGAAGTGAGTCCGTCCGCTAAAAATACGGGCGGCCAATTTTTGGTAAAGGTTGTTTTGGATAAAACTGATGTGAATATTCTTTCGGGAATGTATGCCACCGTTCAGATTCCAATAGAAAAAAAGACCGATGTAACCACAGTTTTGGTTCTGCAGGAAGCGTTGGTAAAACGAGGTGAATTGACCGGAATTTACACCGTGAGCCAAAGCAACACCGCGATATTACGCTGGCTACGGCTGGGCCGAACTTTCGGTGATCATGTGGAAATACTTTCCGGGTTAGCTGCAGATGAAAACTATATTATTTCTTCCGAAGAAAAACTGTACAACGGGGCGAAAATAACCATTAAACAATAAAAATGAAGGACGGATTAGCAGGCAAAATTGCCAAATTATTTATAGGCTCGAAGCTTACAGTGTTGTTAATGATCGTGTTTATGGTCATTGGGGTGTGGAGTTCGTTTTTAATACCGCGCGAGGAAGAACCACAAATAGATGTGGCAATGGCCGACATTTTTGTAGGCTATCCGGGCGCATCGCCAACCGAGGTAGAATCGAGGGTTGTAAAACCTTTGGAAAAACTCGCCGCGAATATTCCCGGGGTGGAATATGTGTATTCCACATCTTTTAATGAAGGCGCAATGGTAAGTGTTCAATTTTATGTGGGTGAAGATATTGAAAGATCTTTCGTAAAACTTTACAACGAAATGAACAAAAATATGGACAAAATGCCTCCGGGCGTTACCATGCCCGTTGTAAAACCACGTGCCATTGATGATGTGCCGATGTTGGGAATAACACTTTGGAGTGAAAATTATGACGATTTTCAACTGAAACAAATTGCCGACGAGCTTACACAAGAAATCGAAAAAGTAAAAGAAGTTTCCACTACCAATAAAATTGGCGGTAGAAATAGGCAACTGCGCGTAGTTTTGGATAAAGATAAATTGGCCGCAAGCGGATTGGACTTTTTGGGCGTTGCCGAAATGATAAAGGCCAACAACCAACAATTAAATTCGGGCAGTTTTGACAATAACGATACGGAGTTTTTAGTTACCACCGGGAATTTCCTAAAATCGGCAACCGATGTTGAAAACCTGGTGGTTGGCGTGCAGCAGCATCAACCCATTTATTTAAAGCAGATTGCCGCAATTTATGACGGTCCCGAAATTCCGAGTAAATATGTTTCTTTTGGCTTTGGGGGAGCGGGGGACAATGCTTCCAATTATCCTTCGGAATATCCGGCGGTTACCATTTCCGTTGCAAAAAGAAAAGGTGCTGATGCCATGAAAATTGCCGATTTAATTCTGGACAAAGTGGATGATTTGCGAAGCAACCTAATCCCTGATGATGTTCACGTAGAAATAACGCGTAATTACGGCGAAACTGCGTCGCAAAAAGTGTCCGAACTGTTGATGCATCTTATGGGCGCAATAATTTTCGTCACTCTGTTTGTGATGCTCGCCATGGGTTGGCGCGGGGGATTGGTGGTTTTTCTTTCCGTGCCAATCACGTTTGCATTGACGCTTTTGAGTTACTATTTACTCGATTATACATTGAACCGAATTACCCTTTTCGCCTTGGTTTTCGTTACTGGAATTGTGGTGGACGATTCCATAATAATCGCCGAAAATATGCATCGGCATTTCAAAATGAAACGCTTGCCGTTTAAGCAGGCTGCAATTTTTGCGATTAATGAAGTTGGAAACCCAACAATTTTGGCAACTTTCACCGTAATCGCTTCCGTTTTGCCGATGGCGTTTGTTTCGGGATTGATGGGGCCGTATATGTCGCCAATGCCTATTGGCGCTTCCATTGCAATGATGCTGTCATTGTTTGTGGCGTTGACCATTACCCCTTATTTGGGTTATATTTTTCTTCGTGAAAAGGATAAAAAGGGGAAGAAACCAAAAGAAGAAAAACCTTTGGAAAGCACGTTTATTTACAGAATATACTCAAAGTTGGAAACGCCTTTGCTTGAAAACAAAAAAACGCGATTCCTGTTTTTGGGAATTACAGTAGTAATGCTTTTGGGTTCTATGTTGATGTTTTTTACAAAATCGGTTGCCGTAAAAATGCTTCCTTTCGACAATAAAAATGAAATGCAGGTAGTGATAGACATGCCGGAAGGAACAACTTTGGAACGTACCGCAGTTGTTGCCAAAGAGATAGGGCAATATCTTGCAACGCAGCCGTTGGTAATTAATTATCAAAATTATGTAGGCACTTCGGCACCCATTACTTTTAACGGTTTGGTGCGTCATTACGATTTACGTGGCGGCAGCAATATGGCCGATATTCAAGTGAATTTGGTGAAACAGGATGATAGAAAACTTCAAAGTCATGATATAGCGAAACAAATACGGCCGCATATTCAAGCCATCGGGAAAAAGTTCGGTGCCAATATTAAAATTGTTGAAGTGCCGCCGGGACCGCCTGTTATGTCCACAATTGTGGCTGAAATTTACGGCCCCGATTACGACCAGCAAATTGCCGTTGCAAAACAAGTTGAGAATATCCTGAACGAAACTCCGGACGTTGTAGATGTAGATTGGATGGTGGAAGCCGACCAAAAAGAGTACGAATTTATAATAGATAAAGAAAAAGCAATGCGTTATGGCGTTGCGCCGCAACAAATTGTTTATACAATGAATACGGCACTTTCAAACAGGCCGGTGAGCAATCTTTACGATGAAAACGTAGCCGATCAAGTGGGAATTTTACTCACTTTAGATGA
>JBEBRF010000115.1:0-7476 GCA_040394975.1 Aequorivita soesokkakensis | reverse complement strand
AATAACCCAATAACTCATTAACTCCACAATATGAGAAAAAAAATAGTAGCAGGAAATTGGAAAATGAACCACGATTTGGCCGAAACCGAAATGTTTCTCGTCGATTTGAAAAAGCAGGTTTTCCCGGAAGATGTGGTAATTATGATCGCGCCGCCATTTACGAGTTTGAACCACGCGTTTAATTCTATGCGCGAGCATCCTGTTGAGATTGCCGCACAAAATATGCACCAAAGCAATGACGGTGCTTTTACGGGCGAAATTTCAGCAAAAATGTTGAAAAGCGTGGGCGCCAAAACCGTTATTTTGGGCCATAGCGAACGGCGGGCTTTTTTCAATGAAGACAGCGCCATTCTTTCGGAAAAGGTAAATACCGCACTTGAAAATGAATTGACCATTATTTTCTGCATCGGTGAAGAGCTGGATGATAGAAAAAAGGAGAATCATTTTAAATTGATAAAATCGCAACTTTCCGAAGGGCTTTTCCACGTTTCAAATGATTCTTGGGAAAATATAATTATTGCCTACGAACCGGTTTGGGCCATTGGCACGGGCGAAACCGCCAGCCCAGCACAGGCGCAGGAAATGCACAAATTTATCCGGAAAACCATTGCTGAAAATTATTCCGAAGCGATTGCCGATGAGGTTTCAATTCTTTACGGCGGAAGCGTAAAACCCGACAATGCCGCTGAAATTTTCGGACAGGCTGATGTTGATGGCGGGTTGGTTGGCGGGGCTTCGCTGAATGTGGAAAGTTTTATGAAAATTGCAAATTCTTTCAATAAATAAAATTCCAAATTTCAAGCACCAAATTCCAATCAAAAGATGAATTATATAGAATATATTTTTAGGGTCGAGCCAATTCAGCCCGCAACGGAAATTCTGATTGCCGAATTGGGATATGCGGGTTTTGAGAGTTTTGTGGAAACGGAAAATGGCATTTCGGCATATATTCAAAAAGAAGATTGGAACGAACATATTTTGGAAGAAATAAATATTTTGGATTCTGAGGAATTTAAAATTGAATATACTTTTTCAGAAATTGAACAAATAAACTGGAATGAAGAATGGGAAAAAAACTTCGACCCGATTGAGGTTGATGGAACATGTACCGTTCGCGCGCCATTCCATCCAAAGAAAAATTTTGAATATGAAATAGTAATCGAGCCAAAAATGTCGTTCGGCACGGGCCATCACGAAACCACTTTTATGATGCTTCAATTTATTTTGGAGAATGATTTTGAAGGAAAATCAGTTTTGGATATGGGTTGTGGCACGGCGGTTTTGGCGATTTTAGCCGAAATGTGCGGCGCTTCAAAACTGGACGCGATTGATATTGACGAATGGTGTTTTGAAAATTCGATGGAAAACATTCAAAGGAATAATTGTGAAAACATTTCGGTGCATTTGGGAGATGCTTCGCTGTTGGATGGAAAAAATTATGATGTGATTATAGCCAATATCAATAGGAACATTTTGCTGAATGATATGGCAGCCTATCGCAATAGTTTAAATGAAAATGGCGAGCTTTATTTAAGCGGATTTTATAAAGAAGATTTGCCAATAATTGCGAAAAGTTGCAATAATTTGGGTTTCACTTTCGTTGAAAACAAGGAGAAAAACAAATGGGTTGCCGCGAAGTTCAAAATTTCGTAAATTCCATTTTTTTAGTAAGATTTAAAAAGTTATGAGTACCAAGGAAAAAATTCAGGAAGACGTTTCGGTCTTGGAAAAGGAAAGCAATTGTAACGAAATAGTGCTTTACAATGACGATGTAAATACGTTTGACCACGTGATAAACAGCCTGATCTTCGCTTGCGACCACACGCCGGAACAAGCGGAACAATGTTCAATAATAGTACATTACAAAGGAAAATGTACCGTGAAAACGGGCGAATTCAGTGAATTGAAACCGCGCTGCACTATGCTTTTGGAAGCGGGGCTGAGCGCAGAGATTATTTAAAACCACTCAAAATACAACCCCGAACCGATCACTGCGATTATTAAGATTATTAACACAAAAATTATAAAACCTGCGCCGAAGCGGGTTTTTTTATTGTCTTGAAAGATGTAGTCACGTTCTTGTTTGTTGTCGGAATCCTTTACGATTTTTGTCATTTTGAAGAAGTTTAGGACTTCAAATTAACCAAAAAAAATGAAATTGCCGGTGCAAATTGGGAACTAAAAAAAAACCGTGTTTATAAGGAATGTGGTTTTTGTTTGAACATCGTTAGGATTGCCTTTGGCTTTCCGGGAAAGCTCCGCTTTGGAAATATCACAAACAAAAAAACGCTCAAGTAAACTTGGCGTTTTTTTCTTATTGGAATATTTATTCGTGACCTCGTCAGGATTCAAACCTGAAACCTCCTGAGCCGTAATCAGGTGCGCTATTCAGTTGCGCCACGAGGCCAAATTAATTTCGCTTTAAGCGGGTGCAAATATATTTCTTTTTAAATTGCAAGACAAATAATACCCCTAAAAATATGGATTTGTCTAAATATATCCGCACTGTTGAAAATTTTCCAAAAAACGGGGTCCTTTTTAAGGATATAACGCCATTGCTCGCAAATAGTGAAGCTATGGAATATTGTGTGGACCAGCTTTTGGCATCATGGGAAAATCGGGAAATTGATAAGGTGGCGGCCATAGAATCGCGCGGATTTTTTTTCGGGACGCTTTTGGCCCAGAAACTCAAGGTTGGGTTTGTGCCAATAAGAAAGCCCGGGAAGCTTCCGTACCATACTTTAAAGGAAACCTATCAATTGGAATATGGAACGGATGCGCTGGAAGTCCATATAGACGGTATTTCAAAGGGAGATCGGGTATTGTTGCACGACGATGTGTTGGCTACCGGCGGTACGGCGCGAGCGGCGTGCAATTTAATTGAAAAATTGGGCGGCATTGTTTTGCAGTGCAATTTTTTGCTCGAACTTGAATTTTTAAACGGAAGGGACCAATTAGAGGGATATTCTGTCCATTCATTATTGAAATATTAATCCAGAGCATTTTTGGTTACCCATAATTTATAAGCAAAAATGGCCATTTGGAGTTTGGAGGCTTTTGCCAGATCCACTTCATTTTTAGTAAAACTCGGCAGCATTTTTTTGTTGAGCTTTGCTAACATTTTGAAGAATCTCTTTTTCATTCGGAATTCCAATTAATTATGAATTTGAGCCGGGCGAAATTAATTTCCCTTAAAATAAGTATTCATCCTACTCGGCATTTTTCAGAATGGTATGTTGTTTATCTACCGCTATGTTTATTGTTTTGATCGCGTCCTTCCCATTTCCGAATGTTGAAGTGGAAATGGAACCTGCCCGGTTATTGATGCTAATGGATATATGTGTTATTTCATCATTGGCATTTCGGGCCAAATCTGTGTAATTGAACGAAATATCTTCCCCATTATATGTTTTTTGAAGTTCAGAAAGTTCAAGATCAGAAGTATTGCTGGTTATTGTGCGCGATTTCGGCATACTTGCAGACGAAAGTTGGTGTGTGTTAATAATGCTGTCTCTGTATTTATCCATCTTCAATTTTCTCTCGGCTCGTTTCGCTTCCATGGCTTTCATGCGGGCTTCCATTTCCAGTTCCATTTGCTCCATGTTTTTTTTCATTTCATCTGGGGCGTTATTATTCCGATGGTTTTTTGGAGTCTGCGGGTTATTTCCTTGATTTATAAAGGCTTGGTTTGAATTTCCGAGGCTCAATAGTGAAATTCCCTCGCCCTTTGATTGTATCTTGATATCATTTATCGGGTTTTGGCTACTTACGCTGTAGTTTCCGCTATTGTTGTTTTGGTCTTTATATTGAATGCTAATAGCAATTATTTCATTGTTTTCATTATATGCCACCTTTTTGAAATCAATGAAAAATCCTTGTTCCTTTAACGTAGCCTTGATGTTTTCAAGTTCTTCAAGCGTAGTTGTCTTTGTAATTGTTATGGAAATTTGTTTTTCCCAGTTACAAATGGAAACCAAATTCGTTTCCTTTTCTGTTTTTGGGCTAAAAGAGAGTAGTGAGCCCACACAAACAAAAGCCCCAGATAAAATCAATAGCTTATGGATTATTTTATTGATACTTGCTTTCATATTATTTCAAAATTAAATATTGGTCCAATTTTGAAGAATTAGAACCTTTTTTAAACTACTTTTTTTGGGGATCGTAACAAATATACAATTAATTATTTTTCGTGAATTTAATCTTGGGTCACATTTAACAGCATCACAGTTTTAGGTAAAAAGGGAAATCGTTGATCCTAATACTGCGAATTTTCCTGTTTTTAATACCCTTTGAATTTTTATTTCTTATAAATAATTTCAGTTTGGAATTGACAATTTCTTATATCCATAAATAATTTAGGGGGGTGTTGATAGATTACTAACTATTTTTTTTAAAAAACATTAAAAATTTAGGGGTGCAAAAGGGAAAAGTTATACTTTTGCGCAATCAACCCCTAAAAAACATTTGTATGCCCACTTTGCGATTTCACGCGTTAAAGGAAACTTTTAATAGAGTTCCCCTGCCAGTAGTTGAACCAGAAAGACGTTCCGATATTTTCGGAAAAAACGTTTTTAATGAAACTGCCATGCGGCAGTATTTAACAAAAGATTCTTTCAAAAGTGTTATGGATGCTATTGAAAATGGATCAAAAATTGAACGGCACATAGCCGACCATATTTCTACGGGAATGAAAGAATGGGCCATTGCAAAAGGTGCGACACATTATACCCATTGGTTTCAGCCCTTGACCGGCGCAACGGCGGAAAAGCACGATGCTTTTTTTGAAACCATGGACAATGGACAGGCTATTGAAAAGTTCGGGGGAGGGCAGTTGGTCCAGCAAGAACCAGACGCATCTAGTTTTCCTAATGGAGGTATTAGAAATACTTTTGAGGCGCGCGGATATACAGCCTGGGATCCCACTTCACCCGCATTTATATACGGCACAACCTTATGTATTCCAACGGTTTTTGTTTCATACACCGGCGAAGCCCTTGATTACAAAACGCCCTTACTTCGCGCATTGCAAGAGGTGGATATAGCCGCAACTGCCGTAGCCAAATATTTTGACAAGAACGTTGCCAAAGTAAATGCTACCTTGGGCTGGGAGCAGGAATATTTTTTGGTGGACAGTGCTCTGGCGCTAAGCCGTCCGGACATTTTCTTGGCCGGAAGAACGTTATTGGGCCATTCATCTGCCAAGGGCCAACAATTGGACGACCACTATTTTGGATCCATCCCCGCGAGAGTTTTGAATTTTATGCGCCATCTGGAAACCGAGTGCATGCTGTTGGGCATCCCCGTAAAAACACGCCATAACGAAGTAGCGCCAAACCAATTTGAGCTCGCCCCCATTTTTGAGGAGACAAACTTGGCCGTGGATCACAACTCACTATTAATGGATTTGATGCACAAGATTGCCAGTAAGCACAACTTTAAGGTCCTGTTCCATGAAAAACCGTTCATGGGCGTAAATGGAAGTGGAAAACACAATAATTGGTCTTTGGCAACAAATACCGGGGTAAATCTTCTTGGTCCGGGAAGTACCCCTATGAAGAATCTTCAATTCCTGACTTTTTTCATCAATACCCTTAAAGCTGTTAATGAACATGAGGAATTGCTTCGGGCCTCCATTGCAAGCGCGGGCAACGATCACCGTTTGGGAGCCAATGAGGCGCCCCCAGCAATAATTTCTGCCTTTATTGGGTCGCAATTGACTGAAGTATTGGATGAATTGGAAAAGGTAAACAGCGGAAAACTGTCTCCCCAGGAAAAGACAGATCTTAAATTGAACGTTGTGGGTAAGATTCCAGAGATTCTTTTGGACAATACAGATAGAAACCGAACTTCCCCATTTGCTTTCACTGGCAATAAATTTGAGTTTCGCGCGGTGGGGTCCACGGCCAACTGCGCCAACCCGATGACCGTACTCAATGCCATCGTGGCCAAGCAGCTCAAGGATTTTAAGAAGGAGGTGGATTTGCTTATTGTTGATAAAAAAATGAAAAAGGATGACGCCATCTTTAATGTACTAAAGGAATATATAAAAGACTCCAAAAGAATTCGTTTTGAAGGTGATGGGTATGGGGAAGCGTGGGAAAGAGAAGCGGAAAAGCGTGGCCTGAGCAATCATAAAACCACGCCGCACGCGCTAAAAGCTAAAGTATCCAAAAAGTCAATAGCAGTTTTTGAAGAATTGGGAATAATGAGCAAAGTAGAACTTGAGGCCCGCTATGAAATAGAAATGGAAGACTACGCAATGCGCATTCAAATAGAGGGACGGATTTTGGGTGACATTGCCCGAAACCACGTTATACCTACCGCAATCCGCTATCAAAATATTTTGATCGAGAATGTTCAGGGTCTTAAAAATATTTATGGTGCCAATTTCGAAAAATTTGCCGTTGAACAAATGCAGCTTATAGAACAAATAAGTGAGCATATTGCGAAGATCAACAAGGGAATTACCGAGATGATAGAGGCACGGAAAAGGGCAAATAAAATAGATGATGTCGAAAAAAAGGCCTTCGCATATTGTGATGAGGTGAAATCTTTCTTCCAAGTGATTCGCTACCACTGTGATAAATTGGAGCTTTTGGTTGATGATGAAATTTGGCCATTGACAAAGTACCGGGAGTTGTTGTTTACCAAATAATACTAAGATTTCTTTCACTATCGCATAAGCCTATCATATTAAGTGATAGGCTTTTTTTAGTCTTATTTATCTGAACGAAAGCATTTTGTGCTAAAGCGGTTTACTTAAAATGGTGGTGTGTCTTTAAATATTAAGAATAATTTTGAATTTCAAGTTTCATAGAATCAAACGCATCTGAAAGAAATTTTTGAACTTGGGTTTGCTAATTTTCCACGTCAACAAATTTCCAAATAATTTTTAACAAAAATTTAACACTTTGTCTTAATTTCTAATTATCTACATTTCATCGTCATTAATTCGTTTTTCATCCAACAAACAGAACTCTTTTGTTAAAAACATTCCATTCCGCATGGGGGATTTCCCCCTTTTATATGGTCTTCGCGGGCAGTCAGGTTGTGTGTTATTTTTAATTGTTGCATATTTGAACTGTCGTTGAGATTGAAACATCAAAAACGATTCTCCTCAAAGTGTTAAAACACAAACCTATCCCCTAGTAAAAAAATCATTTGGTATTTTATCAAACTGGTTTTATAAATTAAAGTATCCCTTAATTCTAAAATGTGTTTTAAATACATTTTAAAACATATCCCCTTAATAGATTATAAACCATAGTTATGGTTGTTAATTTCCAAGGAAGCAATTCCTTACCCTAAACTGTATATTTTTTAACCAAATATTAATTTTTAAATTTTTTAAATTATGAAAAATGTAATGTTAGGCGCTGCGGCGCTATTATTCACGGGCGTTTTATTCGCTCAGAACACATCTACCTCTAATCAATCGGGGAACGATCAGAGAGTGTATGTTAGACAAGCAGGAAC
>JBEBRF010000114.1:0-7514 GCA_040394975.1 Aequorivita soesokkakensis | reverse complement strand
AAAGCCAAATGGGCAAGTTGCACCAAATCGCCGCTGGCGCCCACGCCGCCGTGTTCGTAAATGAGCGGGATAATATTTTTGTTCAGCAGTTCGCCCATCAATTTAATGACCGATGGATGCACACCGCTGTTCCCAAGGCTCAACGTATTCAACCGTGCAAGCATGGCCGCGCGAACGTACTGTGGCGGAATGGTATTTCCCGTTCCCGAAGCGTGGCTGCGGATAAGATTATATTGCAATTGGATGCGCTCGTTGTCCCGTATTTTGTACTGCGCCATCGGTCCGAAACCCGTGTTGACACCGTAAATAATCTTATTTTCAGAAAATTCTTTCAGAAAATCGAAACTATTTTGAACTCTTTCTAATATATCTTTGTGAAGTTGGATGGGCTCGCTTTTGAAGATTGCTTTCTCAAAGTCGGCTAGTTCCAGTTTTCCTTGTAATGTTGGCATTTATAGTTGAATCAATTATATTCGTTACTTTCGAATGCAAATTTAGAATTTTTTAACAATCTATTTATTAATAATATGAATGATATTACGGTTGATGTGTTAATTATTGGCGCCGGACCTTCTGGCTGTGTTGCTTCGGCTTATTTAAAAAACAACGGAATAAGCTCTAAAGTGGTTGAAAAGAGTATCTTTCCGCGCTTTGTAATTGGCGAAAGCCTTTTGCCGCGCTGCATGGATCATTTTGAGGAAGCCGGACTTTTGGACTCATTGATGGAGCAGAATTATGAAATAAAAGCGGGCGCGCGTTTTTTGAAGAATGGCATAGTGTGCAATTTCGATTTCGGTCTAAAACACACCCCGGGCTGGGATTATACCTGGCAGGTTCCAAGGGCAGATTTTGACCACACGCTCGCCAAGGAGATCGTAAGAAAAGGCGTTGACGTTTCCTTTGGGCACGAAGTTACAGCGGTAGCTTTTGATGAAAACGGTCATTCCACCACTACGGTTAAAACCGAAAATGGCGACGAATATAAAATAAAGGCAAAATTTATAATTGACAGTAGCGGCTACGGACGGGTTTTGCCACGTTTGCTGGATTTGGACAAACCTTCTTCCCTTGAAGCGAATTCCGCGATTTTTACCCACGTTGCCGAACCCAATCGCCCCGAAGGCTTGGAAGGAACCATTATTACCTTTGATGTTGTTACGGATGAAGCATGGCTTTGGGTAATCCCTTTTTCAAATGGGAATACAAGCATTGGTTTTGTGGGACCCACTGAGTTTATTGAATCCTACCATGGTACAAATTCGGAAAAGCTACGGGAAATGTTGAAACTTTCCGGGCATTATTACGATCGTTTGAAGGATCTTGATTTTCTTTTTGAGCCACATATTATCAAAAATTATTCAAAAGCGGTAAAACAGCTTTACGGAAAAGGCTATGCCCTTACGGGGAACAGTGCCGAATTTTTGGATCCTGTGTTTTCTTCGGGCGTTACTTTTGCCACTGAATCTGGCATAAAAGCCGCCAAACTAATCACGAAAGAATTGAACGGTGAAAAAGTGAATTGGGAAGAAGAGTACACTGGCTATATTATGAAAGGCGTAGATGTTTTCAGGACTTATGTTAGGGAGTGGTACACCGGCAATCTTCAGAAAATATTTTTCCACCGCCCGGAAAATCCGGTTATCAAAGAGCAGATTTGTGCCGTGCTTGCCGGCTATGTTTGGGATGAAACCAATCCTTTTGTAAAAAACCACGACCGCCTTGTAAAGACGGTCGCGAGGGTTATTGATATGGAGAATGAGAAGGTAAGCTAAAAATAGACTATTTTGCTTTTTTCTTAATGTTGTAAGCTACTTCCTTTGCCAATTTTGCATAAGCTTCGGAAATGCGGTAGCCTGAATCAAAATCATAGCCCATGGCGCCGCTGCCTTCTACTTTGGTGTAATCTGCAGAAAAAATAACGTTGCTTGGATCGCCTGTTTTGTACACCGAAACAGTTGCCTCAATTTTTGAGTTTTGGCGAACCACCCCTACGTTGTATCCCGCATACATCATCGTGGTATGGATTTTCATGGTATATTCCGCTCCAATGTCATTTCCTACTTTTATTTCACCATCATCAAATCGTTTGTTGAAGGATTCAATGAACTTTGGCTCATAGCGGTTCTCACGATCGGCAAACCATGATTCCTTAAATTTCTCGCCAGCCTCTGGATCCTTTTCATCGCGTTTGGCCATTTTATCTGCCAAAAATTCTTCTTCAGATTTATACTTCGGAATGGAAAGGTTTGAATAATCAAATTCAAGATTGTATGCGGCAATGCCTTTCAGGTTTTTAAAGTCGCCCTGTGTAACTTTAACTTTTTGTGAAAACATTACCGTTGTGCAAAGCAAAAGAGCGAAAAGCAGTACATTTTTTTTCATAAATTCTAATTTAAGGTTTTTACGTTTTGCAAACATATTAAAATCTTTTTTTAATTTTTGAACAAAACCCCAACCACTGCAAAATAGGAAACGGAAGGAGCGTTACCCGGTAAGTTCGGATGGACCGAGAATTTCAATGTAAATTCTTGCAGAAATAAAAAATCCCAATCTTTTTCAAGATCGGGATTCAATTTTTGTTGGCCCACTAGGGCTCGAACCTAGACTCTTCTGGACCAAAACCAGACGTGTTGCCAGTTACACCATGGGCCAATTCCATAATGAGGTGGCAAATTTAATACAAAGTTTGGGTTGTACAAATATTTTGTCGCAAAAAATGAGTTCCGCAGGAGGATTATAAAATTTCCACAAAAATATACTTCTTCAGGGTGCGTTACCTCATTAACATACTCGGGGCTATATATATTATTAGTAAATTCGTCCCATTAAAATTTATGATAGCTTATGGGTTCATTCAATTTTACAAAATGGAACAAAATTACCGGATGGGCCGTATTTGCGGTCGCGCTCACAACATATTGGTTAACGGTTGAACCAACGGTCAGTTTTTGGGATGCGGGCGAATATATTGCCACCTCCAGCAATCTGGAAGTGGGCCATCCCCCCGGGGCACCGCTGTTCCAACTCCTTGGGGCCTTTTTCTCCATTTTTGCGCCAGATGCCTCCTACATTGCGCTCACCATAAATTTAATGTCTGTATTCTCAAGTGCCTTTACCATTCTATTTATGTTTTGGTCGCTTACCATTCTTCTTACAAATGTAGTTTCAAAACATCAGGAAATTGAAAGAATACACGCCATAGCCATCATTTGCAGTGCGGCAGTTGGCTCACTTGCCTTTACATTTACCGATAGTTTTTGGTTTAACGCCGTGGAAGCCGAAGTATATGCAAGTGCAACCTTTTTAATGGCCGCGCTGTTTTACACTGCCTTGCGCTGGGAACGCGAAATGTTTGAACCCCGCGGCAATCGCTGGGTAATTCTAATTGCCTTTATTATTGGGCTTTCTTTTGGCGTTCACTTTATGGCCCTGTTAACCATTCCTGCCATTGGATTTTTGTATTTCTTTAAACACTACAAAACGGTGACCGTGAAAAATTTCATCATTGCGAATATTGTAACGGTGGCCATTCTTTTGATGATCTTTAAGCTCTTACTGCCGTGGTCAATGAAGTTTTTCAGTGCTTCCGAATTGTTTTTTGTGAACAGCATGGGGCTTCCTTTCAACTCCGGAACTATAATTGCCGCCCTTCTTTTTACTGCGCTTTTTATTTTCGGACTGCGTTATACACGCAAAAAAGGATTTGCACAGTTGAACACGTTATTGCTATGCGTGCTTTTCATTTTCATTGGTTTTTCAAGTTGGTTAATGCTCCCAATCCGCGCCAATGCCGGCACTGTGATAAATGAAAACAACCCCAACAACGCCCGCGAACTTTTGGCCTATTACAACCGCGAACAGTACCCAGAAACGCACCTATTTTACGGACCACTTTTCAGCGAGAGCTATGTGGGATTAGATGAAGATAATCCATACAAAGATGATAAGCCCAATTATGAAAGGGATTTGGTCACGGGCAAATACATAATTGTGAACAACTACAAAAACGCCAGCCAAAACACTGAAGATTCCCAAAAAGGGTTCTTTCCACGAATGTGGAGCACTGAGCACGCCACCAATTATTTGGAATTCACCAATGGCCTGGATTTTTCCATAAAAAGTGAATATCTATCCGAGCCACGGCTGGTGGAAGAGGTGAACAAATTCAAACAGGCCTATGCCCAAGATTTAGTGGACAAGGACGGATATGATAAATTTCTGAAAAATTTCGGGCAATATCTTGATATAGAACGGCCCTCATTTATTGACAACATTAAATTTATGTTTGAGTTTCAGTTCGGCTATATGTATTGGCGCTATTTTATGTGGAACTTCACCGGAAGACAGGACGATGTGCAAGGCCAATACACAGACCTGCACGGAAACTGGATAAGTGGCATTAAATTCATTGACCAATTGCGACTGGGAAACCAAGACGCCCTGCCAAGCGATATGGAAAATAACAAGGCGCGAAACACCTACTATTTTCTTCCTCTTATTTTAGGAATTATTGGCTTGGTTTTTCATTTTAAGAACGACCAAAAAAGTTTTTGGGTCCTCTTGGCCCTGTTCCTCTTTATGGGCCTTGCGCTGAAAATCTACCTCAACGAGCGTCCCTTTGAACCGCGCGAGCGTGACTATGCACTGGTTGGCAGTTTCTATGTTTTCGCCTTGTGGATTGGTTTTGGGGTATATGCGCTTTTTGACCTGATGAAAAATTATTTGAAACCGAAGATTGCCCTCCCGTTAGTGGTCATAGCTTCCACCTTGGCGGCACCGGTATTATTGGCCACACAAAATTGGGACGACCACGACCGAAGCAATAGATATACCGCACAGTCCATGGCGAAAATGTACCTTGATTCCTGCGACAAAAATGCCATTATATTTACCATTGGCGACAATGATACCTTCGCCCTTTGGTATGCACAAAACGTTGAAGAATATAGGCAGGACGTGCGCGTTGTTAATACCAGTCTCTTCCAAACCGATTGGTACATTGATGATATGAAGAAAAAAGCATTTACAAGCGACCCTATTCCGTCACAGTTAACACATGACAAATACAGATATGGCACCCGTGATTTTCTGATATTCCAGCAAACCACAAAAGATACCATCGAGATCAAAACCTGGATGAATTTTGTAGCCAATGACAGTCCGGCTACACAAATGGAATTGCCAAGCGGACAAATAATAAACACTTTTCCGTCTAAAGTTATCCGCATTCCCGTGGACAAAGAGACTGTTCTAAAAAATGGAATCGTCGATCAAAAAGACGCTGATAAAATTGTTCCCTACATTGATATCAATTTAAAGGGCGACATTATCTACAAAAACCGAATGATGATGCTGGACATTATCGCCAACAACAATTGGGAACGCCCCATTTATTTTAGCGGCGGCAGCTTTGGCGATGATGATTATCTGTGGATGAAGGATTATCTACAATTGGAAGGCGTAGTCTATAAACTGGTGCCCATCAAAACACCGTTGGATAAACGCAACCCATTCGATATGGGCAGAATAGATGTCGACAAAATGTATGATATCGTGATGTCCTGGGATTGGGGCAACAGCGGAAGCCCAGATATTTATCACGACACCGAAACCCGCCGAAATGGCATTACTTACCGAAGCAACCTCGCCCGTCTTGCCGAAGTATTAATTAATGAAGGAAAAGAAGACAAAGCCGAAAAAGTGCTGGACCTGGCAATGGAAAAAATGCCGGTAAAATATTTTGAATATTACAGCCTTTTGGAGCCATACGTAATTGGCTATTTCGAACTTGACAGGCCCCAAAAGGCAAGACAAGTGTATGAAGATGTAACCAAACTGTACCAAGAACATCTCCTTTATTATAACAGCTTAAAATTCAACAGGCAGCGCGCCATTGCTTCCGATATAATCAGTGATATGGAACGCTACCGAAGCTTGGTACAATTGGTCATTGCCTATGACGATGAAACTTTCGCAAGGGACGAAGCCCAGAAATTCAATGAGTATCTAAAACTTTTCCGACATTTTTATACTCCAGATGAAGCCATTGATCTGAATAGGGAATTTAACACTGATACCCCCATTGAAATTCCTTTGGATTCAAACCTTCTGAAAAAAATGGAAGAACAGCCCATTCAAAATGTGGAAGGGGAAATGCCAGCAAATTAAAAAGATTGAAGTTCCATTTAGTAAAAATGCCCAGATTCATCCAGCGGTTATATCCCGAAAGAATCTGGGCATTTCCCGCTTCAACCAATGCCGTATATCTTACTTTTGACGACGGCCCGATCCCCGAGGTTACGCCTTGGGTCTTAGATGAATTGAAGAAACACAACGCAAAGGCCACTTTTTTCTGCATAGGCGAAAATATAAAAAAGCATCCCGAAATTTTCAGAAGAATACTTGCCGAAGGCCATTCCGTGGGCAACCACACTTTTAATCATTTAAACGGGACAAAAACCGAAACCGCCGAATATGTGGAGAATGTGGAAAAAGCGCAAAGACAGATGCTGGAAGACGGATGGCGGAAGATGGAAGATGGTAGATGGAAGATGGTAGATGGAAAATGGAAAAGGGAAGATGGAGGCTGGAAGATGGACAATTCAACAATCAAAGATCAGGAATCAGCAATCAGCAATCAACAATCTCTTTTCCGTCCACCGTATGGAAAAATCACTTCCCGCCAAGCTAACCTTCTTCAGAAAAAAGGGTTCAAAATAGTGATGTGGGACATTATCAATTACGATTATGACGCGAAAGTTTCCGAAGACAAGTGCCTTCAGAATGTGCTAAAAAACATAAAGCCCGGAAGCATCGTGGTTTTCCACGACAGTTTAAAAGCAGAAAAAAACCTTCGGTATGTTTTGCCGAAGGTTTTGGAAAATTATTATCACCAACAATGGAAAATCTGTTCTATTTAAGAATCAGGCTCATTCGAGTAACCACTGGATTACCACCCGCGCTGCTATCACTTTCAAGATAAACTTCAATACTGTCATCTGTTGCCAGGCTTAAAGTACCAATAAGAGTAAAATTTCCTATATCATTTCCAGTGAATTTTCTTTCCGCGGAAATGGATGGCTGTTTTACTCCATTCCTATAAATATAAAACGTAAAAGTTTTGGTAGTTAGCAACGTTGGATTGATCATACTTCCCGTACAAATTATTTCAAAACTTCTTGATTTTCTTCCTTTGTAAGTCAATCTGTTGTTTTCAGGATGAGTTGTCCTAAAAAGATTTGTTCCTGTAGTAGTTCCCGCAATTTTATAGGGAGTATTTGAATTCTGAATATTTGTTGGGGTAGTATTGCCTACCATGTAATAATATCCGATTGCTTCAGAATCACCCTCCCCCGGTATCCCAGGACAATCTACAGTCCAAGCATTTGTAAAATTATAACCTGGATAAGACCCAGTTGTATATTTATTTACATAAGTACCTGCACCAGAAAAAACAGTGCCGTTTATTACTCCATTGGTAACCGCTAATCCATTAGTACTAACGTCGAGGCCAA
>JBEBRF010000113.1:0-7551 GCA_040394975.1 Aequorivita soesokkakensis | reverse complement strand
CGTTGTAGCATATAAAAAAATGAACGATTGGACGAAAATAAAGAACAGAATTCTCTTTTCATATATGGATTGTGACTGGACTTCTATTTCGGTCGACAATAAGGAAGCTGGACAAATCAAAGTTTATTTAGAGAAAATTGTAAATCTGGAAAAAGCCTCGGACAACATTTTCAAATTCGACAACTCTGGGACAGAAGTTTACTTCTACTTGAAATCCGACCAGCATTTTGACTTTGACCCCAAGACAATTTCAAGTGCAGAACAATGGAACGAATTTCTCGAGACCTTTATTAAAATCTCAAAGGACATGGAGAGTGAAGTTCTTTTTCGTCCAGAAGAGAGTAATCCAAGAGGAAACATTACAGTCAAGATAATTAATGACAATGTTGAATACTTCTTTGATGTATTTGAAACATACAAAGAATAAAAAAAGTACGTGCTACAACAACGATAACCGTTGCACAACCCCATAATTTTTTGAACCCGAACGAATATAAGCCGCCCTGTGCGGCTTTGTTTTTTTGATCAGCCTTGGAAATGGGAATCAAAAAGGTCATCCTATATTTGGAATTGGTTATCCTTTAAGATAACTTTGCGTAATGATTAGAAAAATAATCTTTCACGGAAACCACTTTATTGAATTCTATCAAAAACAGAATCCAAAAGTAAAAGGAAAGATTCAATACGTTTTCGAGTTGATTAAACAAGTTGATCGAGTTCCTGAAAAGTTTTTAAAACATTTAACAGGAACAAACGGACTTTATGAAATCCGAGTTGAATACCAATCAAACATCTATCGGATTTTTTGCTGTTTTGATGAAGGAAAACTTGTGGTACTTTTTAACGGTTTTCAAAAAAAGTCTCAAATAACGCCACAAAAGGAAATTGACAAAGCGGAACGATTAATGGAAGATTACTTTCAAAACAAAAAATAAGCAATTATGGAAAAATATAAAGACATCAAGAATTTTGAGGAGCTAATTGAATTGGAACACGGACAAATAGGGACTGAAAGTCGCAATAAATATGAAGCAAGTGCTCAAATGTTTATTGTAGGCGAAATGCTCAAATCTGCAAGAAAAGACGCAAATCTCACTCAGGAACAGCTCGCCGAGAAGACTGGGACGAAAAAAAGTTACATTTCAAAACTTGAAAACGGAAAAGGAAATATTCAACTTTCAACATTGATACGAATTTTTGAACAAGGTTTGAATAGGAGAATAGGGCTGACATTCCTATAATCGAAAAAAAAACGCGCCATAACACGGATTTGTTGCCCAACAATAATTTTACAAACCGAACTTGCCGGAAAGTTTTCAGTTTTCAGTCGCAGTTCGCAGTAATGCTGCTGTAAACTGCCACTGTTTACTGCTACTTTTTTCTATCAATCACGTAATTCACCATCAAAACCAATGATTCTTTGTAGGGAGATTCGGGATAGGTTTCTAAAAGCTTGATCGCCTGCTGTTGGTATTCCTTCATTTTTAAGACGGCATAATCCAAACCGCCATTATTTTTCACAAAAGCAATAACTTCCTTTACGCGCTGCTTGTCCTTATTGTGGTTTTTTACTGAATTGATGAGCCATTTTTTCTCTTCTGCGGTGGAATTGTTCAACGCATAGATTAAAGGCAGGGTCATTTTCTGCTCCTTAATATCAATGCCGGTGGGTTTTCCAATTTGTTCGTTACCATAATCAAAAAGGTCATCCTTTATTTGAAAGGCGGTACCGATAAGTTCTCCAAATTTCCGCATCAGCGCTACTTCTTCATCGGAAGCCATTACGGAGCGGGCCCCCATCGCGCAACAAGCGGCTATTAACGTTGCCGTTTTTTGGCGGATAATTTCGAAATAGATTTCTTCGGTGATATCCAATTTCCGCGCCTTTTCAATTTGGAGCAGTTCGCCCTCGCTCATTTCCCGAACGGCAACTGATATTATTTTCAGCAAATCAAAATCGCCGTTATCTATGGAAAGCAGCAATCCTTTTGAAAGCAGATAATCGCCCACAAGGACGGCGATCTTATTTTTCCACAGTGCATTGATGGAGAAGAATCCGCGCCGGCGGTCGCTGTCGTCCACCACGTCATCGTGCACCAAGGTTGCGGTGTGGATAAGCTCGATGACGGCCGCGCCACGGTAGGTGCGTTCGTTCACTTGGCCATTTCCGGTCATTTTTGCAATTAGGAAAACGAACATCGGGCGCATCTGTTTTCCCTTTCGGTTTACCACGTAATGGGTGATCCTGTTTAAAAGGGAAACTTTGGAAGACATGGAGGCGGAGAACTTTTTTTCAAAAAGCTCCATTTCGGTTTCAATGGGAAGTTTGATGCGTGAAACTATCTTCATAAAGGCGTAAAGATAATTAAAATTGGGTGATGGTTTTTCTTCCCCCAACTATTGGATTTGATGGTTTTTTCGGCATTGAAAATGTATTTAACATTTTTTTATTATTTCATTCAAAACTGTACCATGGCATTTACATGAATCCGTCGGCCCTTGTGTTGTAATAATATAATAATTCTGTTAATTAATAAGCAGAAAATATCCAAAAACCCGTAACGGCTACATATACTTCATCTACTGTTAAATACTTTGAAACCTCCCGATAACAAAGGGCTAAACCCTATTTTTGGAAAAATAATTTTTAATCCCTAATTACTATTAAAATGAAAAAAATTACATTATTGGCAGCACTTTTTGCTGGCTTTGCTATGAATGCACAACTATTTATGGACGATTTTGAAGACCAAGACATCTCTGATTGGACCTTAATTGACGATGACGGCGATGGTTTTAACTTTAGGCCATATGATCCAAGTATTGCCCAGAATGGAGAACGAAATTATATGTCTTCTGAATCTTGGGATCCTATTGTAGGACCATTAACACCTGATAATTATGCAATATCTCCTGCAATTGATGTAGCCGGAAATGCAACATTACAACTTGATTATATGGTGGGTGGACAAGACCCGCTATATTCAAACGAAATTTATACAGTATATGTTTCCACTGGAAATACCATCGCAGATTTCGAAAATCCGGATCCATCTGTAACTGTTAGTTTTTCTGAAAACATAGGAAATGACCCTGCGGCTCTTGGCGAGTTGGTGCCGAGAAACCTAGATCTATCTTCATTGGATGGTGCTAGTACTTTGTACATTGCTTTCAGACATCACAATGTTACAGACCAATTTATTATCAATTTTGATGACGTTATATTAAGTGGCGTTTTAGGGGTTGAAAACAATGCTTTGGAAGGCTTCAACTATTTTGTTGCCAACAATCAACTTAACCTTTCTGCAAATACTTCCATGGATCAAATTGTTCTTTTCAATATGTTGGGCCAACAAGTTGTTTCACAAAAATTGAGCAGCAACAACGAAACTGTTGATCTTTCTGGATTGCAGTCTGGAATTTACATTGCTACAGTTTCTATTGATGGGGCAAGCAAGTCATTCAAAATTGTAAAAAACTAATTTACTTTTTTTATTGAATTGAAAAGAGCGGCTATTGGCCGCTCTTTTTTTATTGTTTATTCGCCAACTGCCCACAGGCGGCGTCAATATCCTTTCCACGGCTACGGCGCACTGTTACCGGAATTCGGTCGTGCTCCAAGGCTTCCATATAATCCTGGATTACATTTGGGGAAGCCTGCTGAAAATGGCCATCGTCTATGGGGTTGTATTCAATAATGTTCACTTTGCACGGCACGTATTTGCAAAAAGTGACCAGTGCTTCAATATCTACCCACTTGTCATTTATTCCACTCCAAACTATATATTCATAAGTGATTTTGCGTCTCGTTTTGCTGTACCAATATTCCAAGGCTTCGCGCAAATCGGGCAAGGTAAAGTTTTTCGCAAAAGGCATAATCTGTTCGCGAGTTTCCTGTATTGCGGAGTGAAGCGAAACTGCAAGATTGAACTTAACCTCATCATCGGCAAGTTTTTTTATCATTTTCGGCACGCCGGAAGTTGAGACCGTAATTCGTTTTGGCGACATTGCGAGGCCTTCATCCGAAGTTATTTTTTCAATACTTTCCAATACATTCTTATAATTCATCAGCGGTTCGCCCATGCCCATAAACACAATGTTTGAAAGGGGTTTGTTGTGGTATAGTTTACTTTCTTTATCGATCGCTACCACTTGGTCATAAATTTCGTCGGGGTTTAAATTGCGCATCCGCTTCAAGCGAGCCGTGGCGCAGAATGTACAGTCCAAACTGCAGCCAACCTGCGAAGAAACGCAGGCGGTAGTTCGGTTTTTTGTTGGAATCAATACCGATTCCACCACCAAATCATCGTGAAGTTTTACCGCATTTTTGATAGTGCCATCACTGCTTTTTTGAAGGTGGTCCACCTTTATGTGGTTAATCACAAAATTTTCTTGCAAGTGCTTTCGCGTCTCCTTTGATAAATTGGTCATATCCTCAAAACTGTGAATTCCCTTGGCCCATAACCAATCATAGACCTGAGTGCCACGGAAGGCCTTGTCGCCTATGTCAACAAAAAAACTTCGCAGTTCCTCTTTTGAAAGTGCCCGTATGTCTTTTTTCCCTGAAACCATCGTGCAAAATTAGACTAATTATATTGAAAAAACGACCCTCCTTTTTCGGAAGCCTGAACATTGTCAACCTTGCCCAGCCCGGCGGCTTTGGGATGGGCGGAAAAATTGAGTACTTTTATAACGCCACGGGCATCAAACTAAAAAAGAAAGTGACGGACGGCACCAACATTACCGAAACGCAGTACCTTGACGGCTTTCAATACCAAAAGCCCCCCTCGGGGGTTTGGGGGCTTGACTTCTTCCCCCACGCGGAGGGCTACGTAAAGGCCGTGCCCACAGGATTTGGGGGCGCCCCCACCAGCATTGCCTTTAAGTACGTGTTCAACTATACCGACCACCTGGGCAACATACGCCTGAAATATGCGCAGGACCCGAGCAACGGCAATGCAATATCCATTCTGGAGGAGGACCATTATTACCCATACGGGCTTAAACATAAAGGATACAGCAGCATCCACTTGGTGTTCAATGATGAACCCGAAGGGCCAAGCCCGGGCATAACCTTGACCCCCGTTAACCCGTTCTTGGGGGATAGCTATAAGTACAAGTTCGGCGGCAAGGAGTACGACGATACCTTTGACATCAATACCTATGATTTCGGCGCAAGGAACTACGACCCCGCACTGGGCAGGTGGATGAACATCGACCCGCTTGCTGAACAGATGAGAAGGCATAGCCCTTACAATTACGCTTTCAATAATCCTATATTCTTTATTGATCCGGACGGGATGGCACCAACTCCACCTGATGATTATTTTAATAAAGCAGGGAAATATTTAGGATCTGACAGTGCTAAAACAGATAATGTGAGAATCATTGACCAAAGCACTTGGGATGACAATAAAACAATCAATGATCAGGGAGGAGAAACAATAGACAATAGTGTTGGCAATGAAAATTCAGTTGCCTTTTCAGAATCTGATTTAAGTACAGATCAGGAATTAGAGGTTTATCAACATTACAATCCTACTGATTTAAAGCTAAGTGCTGATACCAAATCAGAAGTAGGAGGAGCTGCCTTTATTGCCACACAATACAGTGATGGATCCACCACAGAATCTATGGAAGTAAATACAGAAGGCAACAAAAAGAGTTCGAAAATTGCAGATGATGCAAATGCGATAATAAATGTTTTTGCACACGAGAAAGATCATTACGATAACTATAAAAAAGATGGGTTTGATAAATATGTTGAAACGCCGAAGGCTCTTAGGGAAAAGAGAGCTGTAGTTACTCAAATGAAACACCCTACCTTTTCAAAAACATCTAAAAACTTCCAACAAAGTATGATTAATTATGGGAAAAAATTTGGTTTGCAAACACCTGTAAACACTATACAATCACTTGGAATCAAACACATTAAATTATGAACAAATCAATAGTCATTATATTACTTTATCTATTATGCTTCACTAAATGTATTTCACAAAGATTAATAATTGATGAATTAATAGTATCCGATATTAATGTTGAAAATAATCCTAATATTATTAATGAAGGAGATGGCAATGGTCCTCACATAAGTATTGAATTTACTCTACACAATGATACCAAAGAAAACATATTTTTAAATCTGGATTTAATCAATGTAACCGCTTCTTTTAAATATAAAGGAAAAGGATATAGTGGAGATATGATATGGCAACCTTTTACAAAAGAAGTTAATTCGAAAATTCCTCCAAATACTTCGATGAAATTTTCTACAAGTACTTATATATTTTTAGGAACAAATTTATGGAAAGGGAAAGGAGATTATACTTTAGAATTATTAGAGACATTGCCCACCTTAAAAATAAATTATTATGATATGAAATTTAAGTTAGAAAGCACAACGATAAACAATGTTGTTATTAAATTCTGACGAACGGTAAATTTGGGTAATGTATCAGATGTGTTGATGGTAATTGCAGATACAAGGACACAAAAATAAAAAAAGGCATATAGCGTGTTACTGTACAAGTTCGGCGGCAAGGAGTACCAGGACGAGTTCGACATCAATACGTATGATTTTGGCGCGAGGAACTACGATCCCGCACTGGGCAGGTGGATGAACATCGACCCGCTGGCGGAGCTCTCCCGAAAGTTCTCGCCATACGCCTACGCCCTGGACAACCCGATTTTCTTTATAGACCCAGACGGGATGGAAGCTGGAGGTTTTGCTAATATCAATCCAGTCACTTCTACAGGCAGTATGGACGTAATTGGTGGTTTTGATGTCAATACTGTTGACAAACAGGGGAATGTTTTGAGTACTGAGTATCACGCAAACGTAAACGATGCAGAAAATGCTGCATCTGCCATTGATGCTACTATTGATAGCAACAATACTAGTGGTGGTGATAGTGGCAGCGGGATTTCATTGACCAACAAAAGAAATGTCGGTGGAGTACCTGGACTTTCTATGGGGGCTGATGGGGTTGAGTTTCAGCACCAAAAAAATAATATTAAAGAGATGGTTTATAATGGTCAGAAAATGTTTGTTTTCAATCAAGATGGAGAAATAATGTGGGAAGGATATGCTTCCTCGGGTAGTGGCGAGCACATGAATAATCCTAATTCTCAAAACATAAAAGATTATGGGCCTATTCCAGAAGGTGAATATACTTTTAATGGGAATGAGTGGAATTCTCAAAGTCCTGTACGACAACTTTATAATCTTTTTGTTGGCAATGGAGATTGGGGAGATTTTAATGTAAAACTCAATCCTATAACTTACAATGGTTCGAGAAATAATTTTTATTTACATGGAGGAAAATATCCGGGAAGCGCTGGATGTATTGATTTATTGGACAATATAAAATACGTAAGAAACTTGACTTACGGACAAGACTGTATAAAATTAACTGTAAAATATGCGGAGTAAAAAAACAATTTTTTATCTATTTATTTTTAACCTGATGTTTTTTTTTCTAATAGGGGTAAATAGGTATTTTTTAAATGATTATATATTTATTAATACTAATTATAATGTTTCAGCAG
>JBEBRF010000112.1:0-7698 GCA_040394975.1 Aequorivita soesokkakensis | reverse complement strand
CAATCCAACAGTCCAGCAATCCAACAATCCAATAATCCAATCTTGAAACCTGAAACAAAAATTGACTTCACCCACCACCAAGCCGCACATTGCGAAAACGGCGTTGTTTCAAACTTGATGAAGCACAACGGTTTCAGCATTAGCGAGCCCATGGTTTTTGGTATCGGCAGCGGTTTGTTGTTTTGTTATATCCCATTTCTGAAAGTCAACCATGCACCGGTTATTACCTATCGCGCATTGCCGGGACATATTTTTAAGAAATTCGCGAAGCGCACCGGCGTAAAAATGAAACGCGAAAAATTCAGCAATCCAAAAGAAGCAAAAACGCGTTTGGATGAAAATCTCGAAAAAAACAATCCGGTCGGTTTACAGGTTGGGGTTTACAATCTGGTTTATTTTCCTGACGAATACCGTTTTCATTTCAACGCCCACAATATGGTGGTGTATGGAAAACAGGGCGATCGCTATTTAATAAGCGATCCCGTAATGGAAAATGTAACTTCCCTTTCCGAAAAGGAACTGGAAAAAGTGCGTTTCGCCAAAGGAGCATTCGCGCCAAAAGGACATATGTATTACCCAATTTCCTTCCCCGAAAATCTTGAAATTGAAAAAGCGATTGTAACGGGAATTAAAGATACTTGCCGTTCAATGCTGGCGCCAGTTCCCATTGTGGGAGTTAAGGGAATTCGCAATATAGCTGCGTTAATCCGAAAATGGCCGAAACAAAAAGGCATAAAAACGGCAAACCATTATTTGGGGCAGGTAGTGCGGATGCAAGAGGAAATAGGCACTGGCGGCGGCGGTTTCCGCTATATTTATGCCGCATTTTTACAGGAATCCGGAAAATTGCTGGGAAACGAAAAGCTTACGGAACTTTCAAAAGAAATGACCGAGATTGGCGATCTGTGGCGTGATTTTGCGTTGGAAGCTTCGCGAATCTACAAAAATCGCAGCGCGCAAACCGACAGTTATAATAAAGTCGCGGACCAATTGGACCACATCGCCGATTTGGAAAAAGAGTTTTTTAAGAAATTGAAGAAAGCGGTTTGAAAAAAGTTAATTGTTATTGAGTTATTAATGAATAGGAAAAAAATTGTGAAATAAAACTGAATCCGAAGGATTCAAATATTTATAGAACAAAATTGAAATTAGTAAATACGACCCCGTCGGGGTCGAATGCTTTTGGTTATAATCTTGCTATAAATATTGAATTCCTTCGGAATTAAAAATGAAACAAAGGTCCCCATCGGGGGGATTTAGGGGGCTTATGATAGAAATAAACCAACTTTCAAAAAAATACAAAAACGCCGATTTCTTTTCGGTGAAAAACCTTGATTTAAAAGTTGAAACAGGCGAAATCTTCGGCCTGCTCGGCCCGAATGGCGCCGGAAAAACAACGCTCATTTCCATGCTCACTTCGTTGTTGAAACCCACTTCGGGTTCGTTCACCATAAACGGATTGAATTTTAAGGAACATAAAAACCAATTAAAACAATTGATTGGCATCGTCCCGCAGGAATACGCGCTTTACCCAACGCTCACGGCTTTTGAGAATCTGCAATATTTTGGAAGTATGTACGGAATTAAAGGCGAAATGCTGAAAAAATCCATTGCTGAGCATTTGGAAATTATGGGGCTTTCAAAATTCGCCAATAAGAAAACCCTCACGTTTTCCGGCGGAATGAAACGCCGCGTAAATTTGATTGCCGGAATTTTGCACCAACCAAAAGTGCTGTTTTTGGACGAACCCACCGTGGGCGTTGACGTTCAATCAAAAAATGTAATCATTGACCACCTAAAATTGCTGAACAAACAAGGAACTACAATAGTTTACACCTCACATCATTTAAACGAAGCCGAATTTTTCTGTACCCACGTGGCGATAATCGACAATGGTGAAATAATTGTAAAAGGCATCCCTTCGGAATTGATAAAAAACCAAAACGGCGCCAACAATCTGGAAGAAGTATTTTTAACCAAAACCGGCAAAGCCCTCCGCGATTATGCATAAACTTTGGGCGTCAACATATAAGGAATTCCGGCTGCTGATCCGCGATTTGGGCGGGATCGCTATTCTTTTTATTATGCCTTTGTTGCTTTTGATTGTCATCACTTTGGTACAGGACAGCACGTTCAAAACCATTAGCGATGTGAAAATCCCCGTGCTTTTGGTGGATAACGACAAAGGCGAAATTTCAAAAAACATTATTGAAAATCTTGCCGAATCCAATTCCTTTGAAATACTTCAAAATTCTTCCGAAACAGAAGCGAAAGAAGCCGTTTTCTCTGGAAAATACCAGCTCGCCATTGTAATTCCCGAAAATCTTTCGGCCTCGCTCAACAAAAAAGTGGACCAAAACGTGGAAGGTATTTTGGCGAAATTCGGTTTGGAAGAAGACACATTAGCGATTGCAAAAGAAAAAATCCCGCAACAGGAGGTCCGCCTTTATTTTGATCCCGCTACGCAAACAAGCTTCAAATCGTCGGTGAAAAATGGCATCGATAAAATGATTTCAAAAATTGAAACGCAAAGCATTTACAAAGCATTTCAAACGGAATTGGGCGAAGAAGATTCCGAACCCATTTTCGACACCAAAAATTTTATTGCTTTCAAAGAAATATTGCCCACAAAAAACAACGAAGAAATAATCCCAAACTCGGCCCAGCACAACGTTCCGGCGTGGACGCTTTTTGCAATTTTCTTTATAATTGTGCCGCTTTCCATCAATTTGGTGAAGGAAAAAAATCAGGGCACGTTTATTCGTTTACGCACAAATCCGGTAAGTTACGCCACGGTTTTGGGCGGAAAAACTATTGTGTATCTCGCGGTTTGCTTGATTCAATTTACGTTGATGTTGCTCGTCGGGATTTTTCTTTTCCCCGCAATTGGCTTGCCGGGAATTGATGTTTCGGGGAAACTGCCAATGCTTTACATTGTCGCAATTTTTTCAGGTTTGGCGGCCATTGGCTTGGGTTTGCTTTTGGGAACCATTGCAAAAACGCAAGAGCAAGCCGCGCCTTTCGGTTCAACTTTGGTCGTGATTTTGGCGGCGCTCGGCGGGGTTTGGGTCCCGGTTTTTGTAATGCAGAAATTTATGCAGCTCATTTCCAAAATTTCCCCGATGAACTGGGGTTTGGAGGCTTTTTACGATGTATTTTTAAGAAATGTGGGTTTTGTTAAAATCCTTCCCGAAATTTCGTTATTATTGTTGTTTTTCCTCGCAACAATAGTAGTTGCAATAATTTATAACCGAAGAAAAAATGCCGTCTGAAAATAAAAATGAAATAAGTTTTACTTCTGAAATCCGCGTGCGTTTCACCGAAACAGATCCGCTTGGAATCGTGTGGCACGGCAATTATATCCAGTATTTTGAGGATGGTCGCGAAGCTTTTGGGCGTGAATACGGAATTTCATATTTAGAGCAAAAGTCAAATGGCTACACTTCGCCAATTGTAAAATCTTCTTGTGAGCATAAATTGCCCTTGCGTTATGGTGATGTGGCGACTATAAAAGCAACATTTGTCCCGTCGCCAGCAGCAAAAATGATTTTTCATTATAGAATTTTTGATCCAAAAGGCAGACTTGTTTGCTTGGGCGAAACCATTCAGGTTTTTTTGAATGAACAGGGCGAACTTTCACTTACGAAGCCTGATTTTTTCAAAGAATGGAAGAAAAAAATGGGGATCTAAAAATGGCAAAAATCTTCGTTTCACATAACAATATTTTAAGCAGTCTTGGTTTTGACAGCGAAACGGTGGTCGGAAATATTTCAAAGGGAATTTCAGGCCTGCAAAAATTTGATGATGCTTCGCTGTTGCCCGAACCTTTTTGCGCTTCCATGATTTCTTCGGAAAAAATTTTCGATGAATTCAATAGAATCGCGGACGCTTCAAAGTTTACGAAGCTGGAACATATGCTGATTCTTTCATTGAAAAAAGTAATCGACACTTCAAATATTCCTCTAAATGAAAACGTGGGTTTGCTGATTTCAACCACAAAAGGAAATATTGATGTGCTCGAAAAGGAAAGTAATTTTCCGGAGAGTCGAGCATATTTGAGCGAATTGGGAAAAACCGTCCAAAACTTTTTCGGGTTTAAAAATGAAGCGGTTTTGCTTTCCAACGCGTGTGTTTCCGGTGTTTTGGCGATTTCCGCAGCAAAGCGATTTATTTCCGAAGAAAAATACGACCACGTTTTTATAACCAGTGGCGATTTGGTGACAAAATTTATTCTTTCCGGCTTTAATTCATTTCAAGCGTTATCGGCGGAACCCTGCAAACCTTACGATAAAAATAGGGTTGGAATAAATCTCGGCGAAGCTGCGGCCAGCGTTTTGGTTACTTCTTCCGAAGAAAATCTTCCGAAAGAAGCCGTTGAAATATTAGGCGATTCAACGTGTAACGATGCCAACCATATTTCGGGCCCATCCCGCACCGGCGAAGGGCTTTTCCGATGTGTAAATGCCGCACTGAAAGAGGCGAAAATCAACGAAAATGAGATAGATTATATTTCTGCCCACGGAACCGCGACGCCATTTAATGACGAAATGGAGGCAATCGCCTTCAGCCGCCTGGGGATGGAACATATTCCGTTGAACAGTTTAAAGGGATTTTTCGGTCACACTTTGGGCGCTTCCGGCTTGTTGGAAACCATTGTGGGAATGCATTCCATGGAGAAAAATATTCTTTTTTCATCCAAAGGATTTTCCGAAATTGGCGTTTCAAAAAATATTAATGTCATCAAAAAAAATACCCCGGAAAAATTGAACATTTTCCTAAAAACAGCGTCTGGTTTTGGGGGATGCAACACCGCGGCAATTTTCAAAAAAATAACAACTAACCATCCATAAATGCAAACAACCTCTAAAAAAATGAATGCTCTTGAAGCTTTGGAAGAAGCACACCGGATTGCTTTCGCGCCGTTCGTTTTCCAAGCTTCCGTTTCACTCCGGAAACTTGGGATTCTCGAATATATTTTTGACCAACGCGATAGCGGCGGCCCCACAGTTGATGAGATTTCCGAAAAACTTTCGCTGAGCCCGTACGGCGTTCGCGTGCTGCTGGAAATTGCGGAAACCTCGAATATTGTGAGCCGGAATGCGGGCGATAAATTTGAATTGACGAAAATTGGCTATTTCTTGAATTATAATACCACGGCGAGCGTAAACCTGAATTTTGCCCACGATGTTTGTTACAAGGGGTTATTCTATTTGGACGAATCCATCAAAACCGGAAAGCCCGAAGGGTTGAAGGAACTGGGGCAGTGGAACACTATTTACGAGGGTTTGTCGCAGCTCAAACCTGCCGAGAAAAAATCCTGGTTCGATTTTGACCACCATTATTCTGACCATATTTTTGACGAAGCGCTAAAAAAAATATTTCAAAGAAAGCCGAAAACAATTTTTGACATTGGCGGAAACACCGGTAAATTTTCTTTGAAATGCTGTAATTTCGATGAAGAGGTACACGTAAAAATAATCGATTTGCCCGGACAGTTGAATATAGCTTTGGCCAACGCGGAAAGCCACGGTTTTAAGGATAGAATTTCCGGCTACCCAATTGATTGGCTTTCCGAAAATCCACAGATTCCCGAAGGGGCCGATTTAATTTGGATGTGCCAATTTTTGGATTGTTTTTCCGAAGATGAAATTTTAAAAGTATTGCGCACCTGTGCAGAATCAATGAAAGAAGATGCCGAATTGGTGATTGTTGAAACTTTTACGGATAGGCAGCATTTTAAATCATCACAATTTATTTTGGAAGCAACATCGCTTTATTTTACGGTACTTGCGAACGGAAACAGCAAAATGTATCCGGCCAGTGTCTTCCTGAAATTGATTGAAAAAGCCGGACTTACAGTAAAGGAAGATGTAAAATTGGGCGAATATCACACTATGTTGATTTGCGAAAAAGCCCCTAAATCCCCGAAGGGGACTTTTTAAAATATTAAGAATTGACTCGGAAATTTCACATAAAAAGTTTTTGTCATATTAAAAACCAAACGGTTTCTGTGAATGGACAATTTATTTTTAGTGACGATTCGGAAGATTTTCCAACGTTTATAAAGAACGCCTATAAATCCTTCAAAACAGATTATCCCAAGTTTTTCAAAATGGACAATCTCAGTAAACTCGCGTTTTTGGCGGCCGATGCTTTGCTGAAAAATGAAAATTTAAATGAAGAGGAAAACAATATTGGCCTCATTTTTTCAAACAAAGCTTCCAGTTTGGATACGGACCGGAAACACCAAATTTCCATTGAAAATGATGAGGAATATTTCCCGAGCCCGGCGGTTTTTGTTTACACGCTACCAAATATCTGCTTGGGCGAGATAAGTATTAAACACAAGCTTTATTCTGAAAATAGTTTTTTTATCTTTGACCGCTTCAACGCCGAACATTTGCAGCTGTACGCCAACAATTTATTGCGAAATGGAAAAGCGGAAAAAGTACTCTGCGGCTGGGTAGATTTTGATGAAAATAGCTACGAAGCTTTTCTCTATTTAGTTGAAAAAGAAGGCAAAATTGAACATAACACTGAAGAAATAAACAGATTATACAATATATTATGAGCGAATTAAAAGAAGAATTAAAGGCAAAAATTATAGAGCAATTGAATCTTGAAGACGTTGCAGTGGCCGATATTGCTGATGATGACGCACTTTTTGGCGATGGCCTCGGGTTGGATTCCATTGATGCTTTGGAACTTATCGTGATGCTGGACAAAGATTACGGCATCCGTTTGAGCGACCCAAAAGAGGGCAGAAAGATTTTTGAATCTGTGCAAGTAATGGCAGATTATATTCAAGAGCACCGCACGAAGTAATTTTTAAAACTAACTCTATTTTTCTCGTGGACAATCTGTGTCTGGTCGAGCGCAGTCGAGACCTTTCAATTAGCAGAATCAATAAATGAACAAAGGCGTAGCCATAACCGGAATGGGCATTATTTCCGCCATTGGCAACAATGTGCCGGAAAATTATGACGCGCTCATAAAAGGAAAAAAAGGCATCACCCGCGTTGATAATATTGAAACAATTCAACGAAGTGAAATTATGGTTGGAGAAGTGAAATTCACCAATGATGAATTGATTGCCCAACTAAATCTTCCGCCAGAAAATAACTATTCCCGAACCGCATTGCTCGGGGCAATTGCTGCAAAGGAAGCTATTGCGAATGCCGGGATAACCGACATAAGAAAATACAAAACAGGCCTCATTTCCGGCACCAGCGTGGGCGGAATGGATATGACCGAAAAATATTATTACGAATACCTCACCGAAAAACCTTTTCAAAAATACATTGAAAGCCATCATGCCGGCGATTCAACCCAAAAAATTGCAGAACAATTGGGCATTGAAGAAAGTTTGGTTACAACAATTAGCACGGCCTGTTCTTCCGCTGCAAATGCGATTATGCTTGGCGCACGGCTAATAAAATCCGGAAAATTGGATCGCGTTTTTGTGGGCGGCGCAGATTGTCTTTCAAAATTTACCATCAACGGGTTTAAAACATTGATGATTTTGAGCGATACTTTCAACACTCCTTTTGACGAAAACCGAAAAGGTTTGAATCTGGGCGAAGCCGCGGCATTCCTGGTGTTGGAAAGCGATGAAGTGGTAAAGGCCGAAAACAAAAAAGTATTGGCTTACGTAAAAGGCTACGGAAATGCCAACGACGCCTTTCACCAAACCGCATC
>JBEBRF010000111.1:0-7874 GCA_040394975.1 Aequorivita soesokkakensis | reverse complement strand
GCGATGTTACGGAGAATCACGGAGGCAGTGACTTCTGGGTGGTAAAATTAGAACCAGACCCGCTTCCCGTGGAAACGTTTGAAAGTTCAATAAGCATATATCCAAACCCCGTTTCCACGGTTTTGAACATTTCGGCAAACGAAGCTGTAAGATCTGTTTCGGTTTTCAATCAGCTGGGGCAGGAAGTAATGACTTCTTCACATAACGAAGCGGGAATTCAACTGAACATTTCTGAGTTACCGCCAAACTTATATTTTGTGGTAGTGGAAACTGACAAATCGGTTGAAACCTTTAAGATAATTGTTCAATAAAACTCCAACAAATTCTTTTTTATAGAAAACTTGTGGATTATAAAAAATAAGCAATAACAATTCCAATAATAACTGCGCTCATCTTGGAAAGATTGAATTTATGGTTCTTCGAGCTTTCAAAAAGAATGGTTGTTGAAACGTGCAGAAAAATACCAATTACCACTGCGGATATTTCGGTTTCATAGCTGTTCGCCAATTCATAATGTGTACCCAAAAAATTTCCCAAAGGTGTCATTAACGCAAATAAAAATAGAAAGATCAAGGTCGTTGAATTTCGATAGCCAGCAGTTATAAAGAAAAACGATAATATAATGGCCACGGGAATTTTATGAACAATAATGGCCACCAGCAGATTATTTTCCTCGGAAATGGGAAACCCTTCCATAAAGGCGTGAATGCCCAAGCTTATAAAAAGAATCCAAGGAAAATGTTTGTTTTCGGCGTGTAAATGGACGTGGCCGTGCTCGGCTCCCTTTGAAAAAAATTCAAGGAAAATTTGAAGCATTATCCCCATCATTATATAAACGCCAATCTTTTTTGAAGGGTTTTCAAAAACTGCCGGCAAAAGTTCAAAAACCGTGACCGACAAAAGAAAGGCGCCGCTGAAGGCCAAAAAAACCTCCATATTGCGCAGTTCCTTTTTTTTGAGAAACAAGGCCACAACATATCCCACGGCTACGGCCAAAAAAAGCAACAAATAGTTCATCAGTTAAAAATTAGGATTAGCCTTTCGGAATGGTTTTGATCAAAAGCTTGTAATCTATAATCTCCGAAAGCCTGTTTCAGCGTGACGCCAGCTTCCTCAAAATAGTCCAAGAAATCTTCAAGTGTCAGGGCTTTTACCCGCTCTTCGAAATGATAGTCCCTTCCCGCATCAGAAAACTTAATGTTTTTTATGATATAGCCTTCGTGTACATATTTTTCAATATAAAAATGAATGTCGGCCACTTTTTTACTTTCGATGGGAATCAAATTTTTTATTGTCAGTTCCGTATTTAAAAAATCAATTACCCCACATCCGTCCGGCTTCAATTCAGACTTTATGGCCTTGATGGTCCTTAAATTATCCTCTTCATTTTCAAAATAGCCAAAACTGGTGAAAAGGTTAAAAACCGCATCAAATTTTTTGGGATAGGGCAGGCACATATCGTGCACATCAAAGTGGAGACCGGGTTTTTCAAATTGCTTTGCATACTCAATACTTTCTGTGGAAAGATCTACGCCAGTAACATCAAAACCTTGTTTGTATAAATATTTGGAATGACGGCCCCGTCCACAGGCAAGGTCCAGTATGGCGTCATTTTTCTGTAGCCCCAAAAAATTGGTGAGTGCGTTCATAAATAATGCCGCTTCCCTATGGTTTCGGTCTTTGTAAAGTATGTGGTAGTAATGTGTGTTGAACCACGAAGCGTACCAAGTGTCCTTTTCTTTTTCCATAGTTGTGGTTTCGCGCTGCTAAAATACTGTATTTTTGCAGGAAATCTGTTTATAAGCGATGACAAAGAATTTTAAAATGGTGGCCAAAACCCTTTTTGGGATGGAAGAACTTCTTGCACAGGAACTTCGGCAGTTGGGCGCATCTTCCATTGAAATTGGAACACGGAACGTTTCCTTTGAAGGCGATACAGGCTTTCTGTATAAAGCAAATCTTTGCTGCCGCACGGCCATTAAAATTCTAAAGCCCATAACTGCATTCAATATTTTCACGGAAGAAGATCTTTATAAGAAAATATACGAAATGCCCTGGGAAAATTATATGGATGTGAAAGGCACCCTGGCCGTAAACGCTACCGTTTTCTCCGAGGTTTTCACACATTCACAATATATTGCCCTAAAAACGAAAGATGCCATCGTGGACCGTTTTCGCGATAGGGAAGGCGTGCGGCCGGATGTAGATTTGGATCATCCCACACTTCGCATAAACATTCATATCGATAGAAATATTTGTACCGTTTCCCTTGACAGTTCTGGAGAATCTCTGCACAAACGCGGCTATAAAGTTGAAAGTACGCTGGCGCCAATAAACGAAGTCTTGGCCGCCGGGATGCTGCTGCTGTCGGGTTGGCAGGGACAGTGTGATTTCTTGGACCCCATGTGCGGTAGCGGAACTATCTTGACCGAAGCCGCCATGATTGCCTGCAACATTCCGCCAAACTTGAACCGGGAAGAATTCGGTTTTGAAACTTGGCCTGATTTTGATGTAGATCTATATGAAAAAATTGAAGAAGCCGCACTCAAAAAAGTCCGTGATTTTCCTCATAAAATATATGGATTTGATACCGATGCCGTAGCAATTAAAAAGGCTAAGGAAAATATTAAAAGCGCCAACCTTCAAGATTTTATTGAGGTGAAGCAGCAGGATTTCTTCAAAAGTGAAAAGGAAGGGGACAAACCTTTATATATCGTTTTCAACCCGCCCTATGATGAACGGATATCGGTAAAGGACGTTGAAACATTCTACAGTTCCATCGGAAATACACTGAAACGCAGTTATCCGGGAACGCAGGCGTGGATGATTACTTCAAATATGGAAGCCTTGAAATTTGTTGGGCTTCGGCCTTCAAAAAAGATAAAACTTTTCAACGGAAAATTGGAGGCAAAACTGGTGCGTTATGAAATGTACGAAGGAAGCCGCAAAGCCAGTAAACAGTGAGCAGTGTTCAGTAATCGGACTTTAGTTTTCTGGAGCTTCGGTTTTTTTGAAAATTGGAATTAAATACGAAACTGAATACCCATACCCAACGCCAAATTCGCCATAATCATACGTTCTGTTAAACCCGGGAATGTATAGATTGGCGAAATTATCCGGTTCGGTTTCAGCGAATTTTCGTTTCAGTTGCACGTTCAGTGACAAGTATAGATTATTGAGTATTTCTGTCTTGATTCCTAAAATAAATTCTGCCCAATGGGCGTTGAGACCGCTGTATTCCTGTGGATCATAGATTGTTTGGGTGGGAAATGCAGGATTGTCAGTATATATTCTGTAGCTCAGCAGTTCTTGATTAAAGGTGGAAAAACCATAACGCAGCCCAAGGGTGATGGCGTTTTCCATTCCGAGCCAGTTTTCATATGCGTTGAAATCAAAACCTAATTTGGCATAACTACCGCTGGTTTTTGACGCAATATAGGGTTCAGTCCAGTTCTTCGTTTCGATGCCCAATTCCAATGCGGCATAAAACTTTTTGGTCACCCGGAAATCGCCCATAATTTCAAAACCGGAATATCCTTCCTCAAGCAAGCTGCGCACGGGTTTTGCCAAATCTACCCCAATGCGCAGGCCATATTTTTGGACGCTGTGAACGGTATCCAGCGCCACTTCATTTTTTTGCGCCGCCATTGTTAACGTGCCGCAAATAAGATTAATGCAAAATAGTAACGTGGGGGCTATTTTCATCATTGACAGTATCTCTAATTACGGTTACTTGTTTTATCCAGTTTTCGGTTCCTTCGTCAACCAAATTTTCCTCTACATTGAAATATTCAGTATTAAAGCCACAGGCACGGCTAACGTAGTCATTTTGCCTTCGGTAAACGAACATCACCCGGTCTATGTTGGTCAAAGTATCATTGGTCCTAACGGTAGAACGGATAAATTTATATTTTGTGGTATCAGATGTTGTGCTTAAGGGAACGGCAATTTCGTTAGTGTTTTCAAATGAAATTACTTTCACGGAGTTTTCATAATCGGTATGCACACTCAGCAGGTTCACGTTTTTAGCGTTGGCCGGATTTGAAAAATCATTGAAGGAAATAACCAATTTTGCGGTAGTGGCCGTTTCCGGCGGACAAATATCGTCCTTGGTGCAGCCTTTGAAAGCGAAGATTATAAAAAGGAGTACAATTATTTTTTTGATCATGATTTAATTTTGAAAATAAGACTTAGGACTCATAAATTAGTTATTATTTTTCTATAATGAATAGAACTTTCCTCTCAATCAACCCGATTTAGTCTTACGTCTAAAGTCTTACGTCTAAAGTCTTACGCCTAAAGTCTTATTTCTTCATCGTTTCTCCAAAAGTACAACATTTTCCACGTGATGCGTTTGCGGGAACATATCTACGGGCTGCACTTTTGTTACTTTATATTGTGAATCCAAAATTGTTAGGTCGCGGGCTTGGGTGGCGCTGTTGCAACTAACGTACACAATTTTTTCGGCACCCAAATTCAATAATTGCGCAACAACATCGGCGTGCATCCCGTCGCGCGGGGGGTCTGTGATTACTACGTCTGGCTTTCCGTGGGCAGCAATGAATGCTTCATTAAAAACCTTTTTCATATCACCCACATAGAATTCAACGTTTCCAATATTGTTTAGCGCAGCGTTTTCTTTTGCTGCGGAAATTGCATCGGGCACAGCCTCAACGCCTATAACTTTCTTCGCGTTTTTCGCCACAAACTGTGCAATGGTTCCCGTGCCCGTGTATAGGTCATAAACTAATTCATTTCCGCTCAAACCTGCAAATTCACGCGTTATTTTATAAAGTTCAAATGCCTGTTCGCTATTGGTTTGATAGAATGACTTTGCGTTTATCTTAAACTTCAAGCCTTCCATTTCCTCAAAAATATGGTCCCTTCCGCTGAAAACTTCAATGTTTTGATCATACAGGGTGTCATTGCCTTTGGAATTGATAACATATAAAAGGGAAGTAATTTGAGGGAATTCTTCGGCAATAGCAGATAACAGCAACTTTCTGTTTGCTTCGTCTTCGTGAAAAAACTGAAGCAAAACCATAATCTCATTAGTCGTAGAAGTGCGGATCATCAACGTGCGTAAAAATCCTTCCTGTTTTCGGGTATTGAAGAAGCTTAGGCCCATTTCCTCCGCTTTCGCTTTTACAAAATCGCGAATGGCATTGCTGGGCGAGGCCTGAAGAAAGCAAATATTTAGATCCAAAATTTTGTCCCACATTCCCGGGATATGAAAACCTAAAGCATTTCGATTTTCAAATATTTCATTGCTTCTTAATTGTTCCGGCGTAAGCCATTTGCTATCGCTGAATGAAAATTCCATTTTGTTGCGATAGAAATATTGTTTTGCGGAACCTAAAATGGGTTGCACTTCGGGCAGATCGATTTTGCCAATGCGCCTCAGGTTTTGCTCCACTTCCTTTTGTTTAAAAAAAAGTTGGTGTGCGTAGCCCATATTTTGCCATTTGCAACCTCCGCAAACCCCAAAATGCGGGCAGACGGGTTCAGCGCGTTTTTCAGAATACTTTGAGATGGAAAGAACTGTGGCTTCATAAAAAGCCTTTTTCTTTTTGAAGGTCTGCACCGTCACCACGTCGCCCGGAACGGCGTTGTCAATGAACACCACCCGCCCGTCCAAAGCCTTGGCAACAGCTTTGCCCTTTGCCCCGGCGTCAACCACTTTCAGGTTTTCTAAAATCTGCCTGTTATTTTTTCTTGCCATAGGCGCAAAAATAGCATAATTGTTAGGTTTAAATCCTGAACTGTCTCCAAAAAATGTGGGATATATTTAGTAATTTGCAACCCACGGAGGATTCCGCTCCTTTATTCAGGAATCATTTTTACATTACTTCAAAATCATTACAATTTTATGTCAGTCTTAGAGAAAACGGCTTCACAGCAAGCTATCGATTTGGAAAACAAATATGGAGCCCACAACTACCACCCGTTGCCAGTGGTTTTGGAAAGGGGAGAGGGCGTGCATGTTTGGGATGTGGAAGGCAAGAAATATTACGATTTTCTTTCCGCATATTCGGCGGTAAACCAAGGTCATTGCCACCCGAAAATTGTGGGCGCCATGACCGAGCAGGCGCAAAAGCTAACCTTGACCTCCCGTGCCTTTTATAACGATATGCTTGGGAAATACGAAAAATTTGCGTGCGAATTTTTCAATTTTGACAAATTGCTTCCCATGAATACAGGCGCCGAAGCCGTGGAAACCGCATTGAAAATCTGTAGAAAATGGGCGTATGAAAAGAAAGGCATAGATGAAAATGAAGCTGAAATTGTGGTTTGTGAAAATAATTTCCACGGAAGGACAACTACTATTATTTCATTTTCAAATGATGAAACTGCCCGTAAAAATTTTGGACCCTATACCAAAGGATTTATAAAAATTGAATATGACAACATCGGCGAACTTGAGAAACATTTGGAAAGCAACAGGAATATCGCTGGTTTTTTGGTGGAGCCAATTCAAGGAGAAGCGGGTGTTTATGTGCCGTCTGACGGGTATTTGAGCAAGGCGAAAGCGCTGTGTGAAAAACACAACGTGCTGTTTATCGCAGACGAAGTACAGACCGGAATTGCACGAACCGGAAAACTTTTGGCCGTTGACCACGAAAACGTAAAGCCGGACCTATTGATTCTTGGGAAAGCCTTGAGCGGAGGCGCTTATCCGGTTTCTGCGGTACTTGCAAACGATAGCGTGATGAACGTCATAAAACCTGGAAATCACGGTTCCACCTTTGGAGGAAACCCTGTAGCCGCTGCGGTTGCCATTGCGGCACTAACCGTGGTGCGGGAAGAAAAACTTGCTGAAAATGCTGAAAAACTGGGCAAACTTTTTAGAAATGAATTGAACAAATACATTCAAAACAGTAACATAGCCACACTGGTTCGCGGAAAAGGTTTGCTGAACGCCATAGTGATTAATGACAGCGAGGACAGCGATACTGCTTGGAATATCTGTTTAAAACTCCGGGACAACGGACTACTCGCAAAACCAACCCATGGAAATATCATTCGTTTTGCGCCACCTTTGGTTATGGATGAGGCACAGTTAATGGATTGTGTTACCATAATTATCAATACCCTAAAAGAATTCGAATAAAATTCAATAAATACGTAAAAATCAAAAACGGCCCCGGAAATTTCGGAGCCGTTTTTTTCTTATGGGAAAAATTAAAACCAGATGTTGGCTTTATACCTTATTTATTATGAACAATAACTTTATGGTCTATGGTTATATCTTCGGAAGTGGTCAGTTTTACGAGATAAACGCCGTCGCTTAAATTACCGGTGTAGAAACTGTAATAGTTTTTTGATCCCAGGTTTTTCTCTTGAATAACCAGTTTTCCGTTCATATCATAAACCATTGCGGAAGTTATGGTGTAGCCTTCAGGGTTTTTAATTTGAAGTTCTTTAACTGGATTGTTTTGGAAAAGGTCCACATTTGCTTTTGCGGCTTCCATTAATTCCAATTCTGTCTCTGGCCTTAGGTTTGGTTGGCGGAAAACAATAAAAAACCGATTGTCAAAAGTACCTGCGGGCAAGTTAAAAGTAACCCCGGAAGCAGTGGAGTTTGTCAATTCCTTAAAGGTGTTTTCTTGACTGTCATAGAGGTAGGCGTGTTGATAAGGTTTTTTAATTTCTTCTGCAACCACCAAACGAACTTGGGTTGGGTTTTTAATTTTAAAAGCGATGGGAACGAGTTTGTTTTCCTCGAACCTTATTCCATTAATGGCAAAAGGACGACGGGCGTTATCTGGACCAATGGGAAAATATGCATCTGTCTTTAAGTCTTGAGCGCTCAAACCATCCAGTCCGCGGTCATAACCATCAGTGGCTTGCTCATAAAAAGCTATAACCAAATC
>JBEBRF010000110.1:0-7890 GCA_040394975.1 Aequorivita soesokkakensis | reverse complement strand
TGAAACTTGAAAAGTGAAACTTAAATTTTAAATTTTAAATCGTAGCTTTGTTTTCTATGAGTTTCTGGAGAGTCCTGCTTGCCATCCTTTTTCCGCCGCTTGCCGTAATTGGCAAGGGTTGCGGTTCTGTAACAATCGTTTTTATCCTTACCGTTTGCGGTTGGGTTCCGGGCGTTATTGCCGCACTTATAATTTTAAACAATCCCAATAAATAAGCCTATGTTACAAAAATTTATTTTTCTGTTCGCCCTCGCCTTTGCCTCTGTGGGCTGCCAATTTACCGAAACCATGGTCATGAACGAAGACGGCAGCGGCAGCATGACCGTGGAAGTGGACATGAGCGAATTGATGGCCTTTGGCGCCGGCGCGGGTATGGATTCCACACAAACGAAAATTGATACCATTATTAAAGTGCGGGATTTTTTGGAGGAAAAAAAAGATAGCATCGCGAAACTTTCGAAACAGGAACAAGAGAGGCTCAGAAAGTTTGAAAATTTCAATGTCCACATAAAAATGGATTCCGAGACCTCGGAAATGGTCTATGATATTTCAACAAAATTTAAAAACATCAGCGAGGCAAATGACATTATGAACGGTCTGGAACAGGCCGGAAATTTTATGCCCATGGATCCAAATTCGCCCGACGGCAAAGAGGAAGCGGCACCCGAAATTATAGGCGTCAATTATTCCTTTGAAAAAGACATTTTTAAACGCGATGCCTTTATAAAGGACAAGCTGCTCCACCAACAGCAGGTTGATAGCATGAAACAAAGCGAGGCCTTTATGGGAGGATCAAATTATACCTTGAAATATACATTTGCAAAGAGAATAAAGACAGCATCGATCCCGGATGCTTCTTTTTCCGAAGATAAAAAGACGGTTACTGTTGAAAAATCTTTTTTGGAATACTTCAAAAATCCCGATGTTTTGGACCTTGAGGTAGTATTGGAAAATTAATTCAATAACACTAAACACTAAGTATATGAAAGCATTCTATTTTTTAATCCCTCTAATAATGGCAAGTGGGTGCAAAACGCAACCGGAAACCGAAACTTCAAAGAGTACCGTGAATATGGGAGCGGTGGACAGACCTTCATCCGACTGCCCGGCAGACGGCACCTGCACGGTGAAGGCACACCCAAATATGAACCTAATGCTCAAGGAAGACGGCACGGGCGCGCGCTATCCAGAAATGGTGGCGGGAGAAAACACCGTGGTGGTTTACACCTTTTTAAGGGAAGGCCCTCCGGGAACCGTTGATGGCGACTATTCCGAAACCATCCATTTTGAAATTCCTGCGGGCACTGAAAATCTGAACAAGGAAAACGCCTCTCTGGCCGACTTGAAAGTACTGTACGGAAAACATTGCTTCTGCAAGGGCGAAGCGGGCTATTATCCCATTACGGACGGCAAGCTTTCCCTCAGCAAAAACAGATTGGGAACCGTGATCGACCTCCAATTCAAGGTTAACGGAACAAGCCAGGTAATCACCCATATTTCAGAACTAATAAAACTATAAACTCAGCCAACGGCCACAATAGTTTCGTTTAAATACTTTTATTGAAAACCCATACTAACAAAAGAGGCGTTCCAAATTGGAACGCCTCTTTTTTATTGAAACTGTAATTGAAACTTAATTGATAATTACCTTTTTGGTTGAAACCTTATTTCCGTTTTGCACCACAAGGAAATACATTCCGCTTTCCACATAATTGTAATCCAATTGTTTGCTGAAAATACCGGAAGCATTCACATCGTCAAAAGTGGACTGGCTGATTGCCCTTCCTCTTAAATCGTATAAAGTAACCGCCACATTGTCGTTGGAAGCCGGTTTAAAGCTAAGGTTGAAGCTTCCGTTTGATGGGTTTGGATAAACCGCGAAATTCTCAAAACTGAATTCTTCAACGTCAACGGTACCTGTTACGGTAATTACGCCATTGTTCAAATCATAGAAAATGTTGTTGGACGAGATAACCATAAATCTACCGGTAGTGGTGTTTAGGTTTGGTACGTTCACAACAGCACTGCCGTTATTGGGTATGTTCAACGCTATGGTGATGGGGTACGTCTGTCCGCCATCTGTTGAGAACAGTATATCCACATTGGGGCTGTCTATAGGGGCCACATCGGTTCCGGCAACATCCCACGTAATGGTTTCCGTAGTTTGGGTAGTCCAGGTGGTAGCTGCGCTCTGTGAAGTTACTACAAAAGGACCCGCTGCCGCGTTAAAGGTCAGAACCACATTGTCACTATCGGAAGATCCACCGCCGGCGACGTTGTCACGCACGGTCAACCTAAAATTCATGGTCCTTGATACCGAAGGCACAACTTCCCAGGTGCTCTGCGTATTTCCGGCAAGCACGGTTGTCAATGCAGGCATATATCTGTCCGGCGATGGCATAGGATCAATTGATCTAAAGGCCGGGCCTATGGTGGAAGTATTTTGTGGTGGCATGGGTGCGGGATTGTTGTTCTGTTGTTCCCAGCAATAACTCAAAACATCCCCGTTGTTAGGATCTACGGCAGATCCTCTCAATATAAATGGAGTTGATACGGGAAGGGTATAATCTGGCCCAGCATTAGCCTCTGGAGGCAAATTGTTGGTGGGTGTATTTACAGAGCATTGCCCGCCGCCAAATTTCACAAAATTCCACATTTCATTAATGCTGAACCCGTGAAAATAATCGTCGCTGGCATTCTGCACGTTGGGAGGGCAAATTCCTGCATAGCCCATAATTGTGGAAGCGCTGCCCGGTTCATAAGAAGCACTGGACCTTTGGCAACTGTTATTTTGGGTGTGGTTTCCTCCGTATTGGTGGCCCATTTCGTGGGATACATAATCAACATAAAACGGATCGCCAATGGGTTGTGGTAAACCGGTTACGCCACGGGCCTTGTTGGGGCCACAGGGTGACTGCAATTGTGCGATCCCACCCCCACCGGTAGTAAATACGTGGCCTATATCATAATTTGCGGCTCCTATTATTCCATCTATCTTTGCCTGAATCTGGTTGATTACGTTTGCAGTATTGTCCAATCCATCCGTGGCAGGATTTAAGAAAATGATATCTACATTGTTTGCAATAATCACCATAGTTAGTGATACATCTCTTTCATAGATTCCGTTTACACGGGTCATTGCAACATTCTGTGCCGCTAATACCGCCGCTTTCTTCACTTCATCGCTCGCTCCCGGATCAATCCCTTGATTGTTCAGGTGCCACAGGGAATATTCCCCGTTAGCTGCCAAAGCCAACCTATAAGTCCTCAACATACCGTCATCTGCCCCTCTTCGAACATCAGTGTTCCCATCCATTGCCGGCCTTGGTCCAATTGCTTCCTCTACGTGGCAAACGAATGCTTCCAACGGAGCCGGCAAATCCTTTCTTGAATAGTTTATATAATAGCCTTTCTCCGAAGTATATGGATCTATATAAACCGTTGGATAGTTTGGCGAGGAAATCATAACGTGAACGCCAAGATCAGAAACGCTAAAGCGCGCAACTGCCGAACCATCATTGATTCCTTGGGCGGCATAAGACCTGATGTTGGGGTGCTGTGCCTGAAGTGCAGGCTCCATAACGGAAGCCTCATACACACGGAAACGCTGTATTTCACCATTGTTTGTTGGCAGGTCTATAATAACATTTGATGTTCCGCTGAATCGTTCGGGCGCATTTGCCAAAATAGATTTAAGGGCGGGAGTGTTAAGTTTAAAAAGATTGAACTCTTGCGGCATACTGTTCCTGTATGCCTTTTGTCGGTTCTGCGTTTCAGATGGCGAAGCTTTCGTCCATAACGCACTTTGTGCATGCAGCCCAAAGCTCAAAAGCAATAGGAATGCCCACAGAAAAGGTTTAAAAGTACTTTTTTTCATTTTGGTCTTAATTTTTATTTTGAATGTTTAGAACCGTAAAGATAACAGACTTTGTGGAATTTAAGGAAGTTTTAAGTTGATTACTTTCCGCAATTTCCCTAAAATTTAGTTTTCAAATTTATTTCCGGTTTCATTAAAAAGGTAACCTGCAATGGCTTTATCTTTGAATGCTTCAAAAAAAACCGACTTGGACAAATCCATACAAATAATAGATTTGGGGAAAAAAGATTATAAATCCACTTGGGATTTGCAGGAATCACTTTTCCAAAATATTCTGGAAATAAAAAGCGCCAACAGAAAAAACAATGGAAACCAAGCTACCCCCAATTATCTGTTGGTAGTTGAACATCCACACGTATATACCCTTGGAAAAAGCGGCCATATTGAAAATTTGCTCATTTCCGAAGAAAAACTAAAAAGCATCCAGGCCACCTTTTACAGAACAGACCGTGGCGGCGACATAACCTACCACGGGCCCGGTCAACTTGTGGGCTACCCCATTTTGGATCTGGAAAATTTCTTTACGGATATCCATCAATATCTGCGCTTTTTGGAAGAAATGATAATCCGCACCCTCGCCGAATACAACATAAAAGCCGAGCGCAGCAAAGGTGAAACCGGCGTTTGGCTGGATGTGGGCACGCCTTTCGCCAGAAAGATTTGCGCCATGGGCGTCCGTGCCAGCCGTTGGGTGACCATGCACGGATTTGCTTTGAATGTGAATACAGATTTGGGTTATTTTGACAATTTGGTCCCCTGCGGCATCAAAGGCAAAGGCGTAACCTCCTTAAACGTGGAATTGGGCAAGGCCGAAATTTGCATGGAAGAACTAAAGGAAAAGCTCCTGAAACATTTCCTCCTGCTTTTTGAAGCCGAGGGGCAACCACGGCAACTTTCAAAAACGGAATTGCTTGGGATACTTTAAACGGAAAAATTAAAACGAAAATCCAAAAACCCCGGTAATGCCAAAACTTCTGGCGTCGGGCACATCAAAATAATTCCCTCGGAAATTGAAATCCAACCTAAAGATACGGAAGATGTTGCCCACCCCCACGCTCCATTCCCAATAGATATCCTCGGGCGCTTGATACACAATGTTTGAAGCGTTCAAGGCTATATTCTCCTGCGAAATGGTGCCATAAACCGCCCTAAACCCAACAACCTCCCGCAGGTCCAATTTCCGAATCAGCGGAATTCGGGAAAAAATGCGGCCGCCAAAGTTGTGCTGCAAGTGCAGCGAAGCATAGGTGTCGCTCACAAACTCATAATAATCCAACTGCGTAAAACTGTTGTACATGCTGAAATATGTCTGGTTTCCCGGAATTGGGTTCAACAAACTCAACGGCACCGCGCCAAGGGTCGTGCCCACTTCCACGGTGGAAAAGAGGCGCCCAAAACCTCCAATATTCCACGGCTGTGTGTAAAGCGCCTGGATTTTTTTGTATTCAAAGTCTCCCCCCAGCACATCCTTCAGCCCATAGCCATAACTAAGGTAAAATGAGGGAAAATCCCCGTCGTTCACCACGGTCTGCTCCACGCCATATCCCGAGGTCTTTCGGCCGGGCACATACATAAAACTGAGTTGAATTTCGGGCTGCTCCAATTCGCTTTTAATCTCCCCGGTAAACAAGCCGTCCTCCATTACCTTATAGTCAATGCTAAAAGTGTCCGTTGCGGGTTTCAAGGTTCTATACGAGGCCGTGAGCCGGACAATAAAATTCTTCCAAGGCTCAATGTCAAAACCTGCGGTGGTAAGGTTAATTCGCGAAAGCCTGTCATTGGCGCCCACGGACAAAAGCGTGGAGGAGGCCAAACTGCGGCCCAAAACATCGTTGCTATTGGTCAAACTGGCGCCGGTCTGTTCCACATCGCGCCTATTCCCTCCGAAAACCGTGAGCCGCGATTTTCTGTCGAGTAGCCACTTTGCCGAAAGGCCATATTTAAATTTGTCATCCTTAAACCCATAGGCGCCAAATCCTTCAACGCGCCACGGGTCGTTTTGGCTGAAATACGTCCGCCCCCCCAAACGGATGCGGGCACCCTCTGCCTCATTATACCCAAAAACCGAAAATACCGGCCCAAGGTCAAAATTGTTGACCTCATAATAACCACTGGCCAAAGTAGCCCCCAAGTTATAGAGGTTTTTAAAGCGCCTCACGGTCTTTAATGTATCCAGCATCTTGTAAACGCCCTTTTCATCCTTGCTCAGTTTTTCCATCCGGTTTTGCTCCCAAAATTCATCGGGCCGATTGTAGATTTCATAATTATAGGGATCCACCTGTTGGGCATAAAACTTTTTGTCCTTTGGGATATTGAAGTTATAATTGTTGTATAAAGTGGTGCGCTTCCCATAAATCCCCTTCGCCTCTTCCTTTTTCTGAAAACTGAAATCGCTCATAAAATAATCGCGGGTTATCAAAAAGATGGAATCGTTCAGCACCTCAAATTCCTGTTCAATATACACATCGCGCACCCAGTTTAGGTTGGCGCTTTTTGAGGCCTGCAAGTTGATCTCCTTTATGGCCCAGGTACTGTCATTTACCCAAAAGTCACCTTTAAACGTCAGTTCGTTTTTTCGGCGTGGGTAATAAATAATGTTGTAGCACCATTTATTGTCGCGATAGGCGCTATCGCGGAGCACATAGTTGTAAACGTCAATCCCCGTGCGGGAAAGAGGGCTGGTAAACGCCTTGTCGAAGAATTTCAGATAATTATCATAAACGTCATATTCGCTGTAAAGGTCCTTTACGAAGGCAATAAGGCTTTGGTTATTTTCAAAACCCGAGTTCTTGTTTCCCTGCAGCACTTCCTTTTGGCTGCCAAGGGTATTGTCGCCATATACCTTTGACACCGCTTCGTTTATAAAAATAGGCAAATAGGTATTTCCCGTTATACTTGAAGTATCAACCTGCTCAAAAACAAATTCCATCCCCTTAAAAATCCTGCTTTTTATAAGGGCACTGTCAATGGTGTTAATGTCAAATTCCAGTTTTTCGTATTTATCGTATTGATATTGTTTAAATTTCCTTACCCCGTTCTCGCGGCGGTTTTCCCATATTTTTCGAAGAATATCAATAGCGGGGTTGTTCTTTTTTGAAGTCTTTCCGGAATACACAACCACTTCGTCCAGCGCATCGGCACTTTCCTCCAGTACCACTTCCATATTATAGTTGGTTCGCGAAGTGAGCTCCACTTCTTTAGTGGTATATCCAATAAACGAAAAGATAACTGTTTTATAGATTTTGTCACTCTCCAAATAAAACCGACCGTTTTCATCGGAAATAGTGCCCTCCTGCGAATCCTTAAAAATAACGTTCGCAAATGAAACCGGATGGCCAGCTGCGTCATTTATTATCCCGCTAACCTTAGTTTGGGAATAACCCGAAGCACTAAATACGATTAATAAAAACAAAAGAAAGTGCTTCATTTATTTAGGGATGAGGGATTTGGGATTTGGGATTTGGGATTTGGGATTTGGGATTTGGGATTTGTTATGAGTTATGAGTTATGAAAATTAAATATTTACTGAGCACAAACTGCAACTGCGAACTGCAACTGTAAACTGAGACTGAGACTGAGACTGAGACTGAGACTGAGACTGAGACTGAGACTGAGACTGAACACTGAAAACTATTTATACAACACCTTCTTCACCGCCTTAACAACATCCTCACTATTCGGCAACCATTCCGCCAACAATACCGGGGAATATGGCGCCGGTGTATCCGCCGTGTTTATCTTTACGATTGGTGCATCCAAATAATCAAAGACTTCATTTTGAACCATATAGGTTATTTCCGTTGCTACATTTCCAAAAGGCCATGCTTCTTCCAGAATTACCAAACGGTTGGTCTTTTTTACCGATTCCAAAATGGTTTTTTTGTCCATCGGCCTCACGGTGCGTAGGTCTATAATTTCACATTCAATGCCTTCTTCGGCAAGAGTTTCGGCAGCTTTGTAGGCTTCCTTTATAATTTTTCCGAAGGAAACGATTGTTACATCCGTTCCTTTTC
>JBEBRF010000109.1:0-7898 GCA_040394975.1 Aequorivita soesokkakensis | reverse complement strand
CTCAATAATGGTGCCTTAGCTCAGTTGGTAGAGCAACGGACTGAAAATCCGTGTGTCCCTAGTTCGATTCTTGGAGGCACCACTTAAAAACCCGGAACAATTGTTTCGGGTTTTTTGTTTTTAAGAGGTTTTTTTAATCATTTCCCCAAAAGGAATAATAGTCCCAAACCCTTTTTTTCTGAAATAATCCATTTCGGTTTCATTCCCCGTGACCAATACAAAATCGCCGCCCCACGCGCCGAGACTCTTTATTGTATGCGGATAATCACTGAAAAGTTGTGTTTTTATTGTGGGAAGTTTTATAATTTCTGAAATGATTTCCTCGTGCGCATCCATCAATTTTTCAAAATCTGAAAGCGAATAGCACAACAACGATTTATTGCTGATGTCCGAGATTCTTTGAATGTTTTTTTCATCCACCGCAGCATTTCTATATCTCAAAATCCCTTCTTTGCTGTCCTGTTTTTTGTTTAAGTGCACAAAAAACAGCGAATCCATAAAATCCCACGGAAGCTGTGCTTTTTTGGATTCCGGTTTTCCGTTTTCCAAATTATATAAAATAGGAAAATCATTTTGCGCCGCGGCAATATCGTATCCGCTGCCGCCAAAACTCATCCCGAGCAACGCGAAGGGATCCACTTTTGCCCATTGTGCAACGTTGTTTATTAATGTTGAAGAGGTTCCCAATCCCCAATTTCGCGGAAAATCCAATGTAGTTTTAATTTGGACTCCTTCATTTTCTGAAAGAAAAATTGGATTCAGAATTTGCGCTTCCCGAAGTATTTTTGATACAGTGTTTGAAATTTTACTTACTTTATTTTGGCCTTCAAAATTCTTTAAATCGAAAAAATCCTCAAACCAAACCGTTCCTTTTTCATCAAAACTTTGCCAATGTATTCCTTCTTTTTCGGAAGGTTCAACTTCCAAATTTTGCCCATATTTTGTGGGAATGGCGAGTGCCCTGGCGCCGTCCAGCACCACGTATTCGCCCGTGAGCAGTAATTTTCCGTTGCTGTGGAAGGTTTGGATCACGGGTTTTAAATGAAGGTTTTTTTATCCGGATTTTGACGGGTGTCAAAGAAACTTAATAAATTAATGGAATCACTTTGTTTATCAATCTCGAAAAAAAGGGTGGTGTATTTGTGAATGACTGCGGCGTGCAGGTCGTTTTTACCTATGGATTTGTAGAGATAAGGGTTTGCTTCAATCAAGTCCACCACATCGGCACATTCGAAAAAAAAATTTTCTTTTTGTTTTTCTGAAAATTGTTTTTCAAGATAATCCATAATGGCATCAAACGTTCTCACAGCTTCTGAAGTCCAGAAAACTTTCATCTTTTAATATTGAATTTTGCGCGCATCCTTTCCATCACCTCCTCATGTGGACTCACTTTTCCTTGGCGCGCTTGTTCTAACGCTATTTCAATGGATTTTTTCACGGCCTCTGGAATTTCCTCGGGCGTGTCTTCTTTTAAATTATACACTTTTTCAAGCATAGCTTCATCTTTAAGCTGAAGCAGCCACTCTATTAAATCCAGTTTTTTTGCTTTAATGTCCATGTCAATAAATTTACAACAATTTTATTTACTGCTAAGCCGTTAATTTCTGAGCTTTTCCAAAAAAGAAACTACCGCACTGTGCGAAACCACGTTAGTTTTAAAATATTCCACCGCTTTTTCCTTTTCTTCTTCTGAAGCATCCAATTGGTTCAAAATATTCATCAAATGCATTTTCATGTGGCCTTTTTGGATTCCCGTTGTAACCAGCGAACGAATGGCCGCAAAATTCTGTGCCAATCCCGCCACGGCAATTATCTTCATCAACTCCCGAGCGTTTGGTTTTTGAAGGATTTCAAAAGCAAGTTTTGTAAGTGGATGAAGGGAAGTCAATCCGCCAACAGTACCGATTGCCAAAGGAATTTCAATCCAAAAAGTGAAAACACCATCTTCAATTTTTGCATGCGTTAAACTGCCGTAATAACTGTTGCGCGCGGCATAAGCATGCACGCCGGCTTCAACCGCGCGAAAATCATTTCCCGTTGCCAAAACCACGGCGTCAATGCCGTTCATTATTCCTTTGTTGTGCGTTACGGCGCGGCGGGTCTCGGTTTTTGCGATTTCAATGGCGCGCACAAATTTTTCGGCAAATTGTTTTCCGTCGTAATTTTTTGAAGTCAAATCCTCCACTTTACAACTCACTTCGGCGCGAACCAAACATTCGGGCACGTAGTTGGAAAGGATGCTCATTACAATTTCGGGAAAAATTTCTTTTTTCTGAAATGCCTCAAAATTGTGGGCTTCTTCCTCAAAAGTATGCGCCATTTGTTCCAAACAACTGTTTATGAAATTGGCGCCCATTGCATCCAAGGTTTCAAAAGTGGCGTGAATGAAAAAATAGCCGTCCAAAATGTGCGATCTATCAACCAGCGAAAGTTCCAAAAGTCCGCCGCCACGCGCTTTCATATTTTTTTCGATGGTTTGGATGCTGTCGCGCAGTTTCGGTTTTACTGCTTCAAAAAATGCTTCGATATCTTTTTCACTTCCGAAGAAATTAAAGTGAATCTGCCCATTTTTTTCGGTGGAAATCACTTCGGCCTTAAACCCGTCACGTTCCAGCCAAAACTTGGCGGCATTGCTGGCGGCGGCCACCACCGAACTTTCCTCGGTAACCATGGGCAGCGCGTACAGTTTTCCGTTTATTAAAAAATTTGGCGCAACGGCAAAAGGCAAATAATAATTGGAAAGGGTATTTTCAATAAAATCGTCGTGAAGCTGCTGCAACGAAAGGTTTTCGTTCCAATAATTTTTTAAAATTTCAATGGAATTTGGGTTGTTTTGCAGGTAATTTTCTGCAAGCCATTCAATTTTTTCGGCTTTTGATTTTTTTGAAAATCCGGAAATGGGCTGGTTCATTTAAATAGGTAACGTTGAACTGCAAAGATAGTGTTTGGGGAGTTTGTGGTTTATTAATATGTTTAAAATATGTTTCATTGTTGAGCCGATGGGTATATAAGTTTAGAAAAAATTACTGCCAACTGCTACTGAATACTGAACACTTTTCAGCTTTCTACCCAGTTTTTAATAATCCGTTTTCCCATTGGCGTTAGTACACTTTCGGGATGGAACTGTACGCCGCAAACATCAAAAAACTTGTGGCGAACGGACATAATTTGCCCATTTTCGTCCACGGAAGTAATTTCCAAAACCTCGGGAAAATCCTTTTTTGAAATCACCCAACTGTGGTAACGGCCAATTTCATATTCCTTTTCAATTCCTTTGAAAAGCGGTTCGTTTTCCGAAATTATAATTGCTTTCGTGGCAACGCCATGAAAAACTTTGGCCAGATTTTCCAGTTTTCCGCCGAAAACCTCGCCGATTGCCTGTTGGCCCAGACACACGCCCAAAATTGGTTTTGAAGCGGCGTATTTTCGAATAACTTCTTTCAATAAACCTGCTTCATCGGGAATGCCCGGACCCGGGGAAAGTAGAATTTTATCGTAATTTTCCACTTCTTCCAAAGAAAATCTGTCGTTTCGTTTTACGGTTACTTCACAATCCAAATCCTCTAAATAGTGGACAAGATTGTACACAAAACTATCGTAATTGTCAATTACCAATACTTTCATTCGGTTATGTTCTAATTTTTTGGGTTGAAGTTAAATGTAATTTTTTTAAAATCCATCCTGCATAATGATTCGTTAATTTTCATTTCAAATACATTGGTTTTCAATATTTTTGGCGGATGAAATTTTTACCAATTATTCTTTTTATTTTGTCGCTTCAAAGTTGTTCCGAAAAAAAACCGGAAGCAAAAATGAACGAAACAACTTCTGAAATTGCAATGAAAGAAAATCCTCAAAATGGCAACGAAGATTTTGTTTCAAAAAAAGTGGTTTCATTGAATTTTGAAGCACTTGAAAAGAAGTATTTTCAAAAGAAAAACGATTCAATTTACGTGATAAATTTTTGGGCCACATGGTGCAAACCTTGCATAAAAGAACTCCCGGCTTTTGAAAAAATTGCTTCGGAATATGCAGATAAAAAAGTAAAAGTGCTTTTGGTAAGCCTTGATTTTCCCGATAAAATTGAGGAGCAAGTAATTCCGTTCATCAAAAAAAACAATATAAAATCGGAAGTGATTTTACTGGATGATGCCGATGCCAACAGTTGGATTCCGAAGGTTTCGCCCGATTGGAGCGGGGCAATTCCGGCAACGGTGATTTATAAAAATGACCGCAGAAAATTTTACGAACAATCCTTTACTTTTGAAGCACTTGAAACAGAAATAAAAACATTTTTATAAAAAAAACATAGTATGAAAACAAAAAAAATATTCTTTAATGTAGCATTTGCAGTTATAGTGATAACGGCATTTGGCAGTTGTAAAAACGAACAAAAGCAGGAAATAAAAGAAGTCGCAATCAATGAAAATATCGAAGCGAATGATTTAAAAATCAATTCAAAAACAGTTGCGGTCGGCTATAAAATTGGCGACGAAGCAACGGATTTTAAATTGAAGGATGTAAACGGAAAAATGGTCTCGCTTTCCGATTATCCCGACGCAAAAGGATTTATCGTTATTTTCACCTGCAATACTTGCCCATTTGCGGTTGCCAGCGAACTGCGCATGGTAGATTTGAACCAGGAATTCAAGCCAAAAGGATATCCCGTAATTGCAATAAACCCGAACAATCCAAAAGTACAGCCGGACGACACCTACGAACTGATGCAGCAAAAGGCAAAGGAAGCCGGGTTTACTTTCCCCTATTTGTATGACGAAAGCCAAACAATCCAGGCAAAATACGGTCCCACCAAAACGCCGCACGTTTATTTATTGCAGAAAGAAAATGGCAAAAACATAGTAAAATACATTGGCGCCATTGATGATAATGTTCGACATGCGGCCCAAGTGAAGGATCGATTTTTGGCGAATGCAGTTAATGAATTGATAGAAGGAAAAGAAGTTACGGTAAAGCAAACCAAAGCTATCGGCTGTTCGGTAAAGCAATAAAAATGGTTTATAAAATCTTAATTAAGGCCGAAAATAATTGTTTTCGGTTTTTATATTTTTAAACAATGTCGATTTATTATTTTTACTAAAAAAAATCACAAATGGCAGATTTAACCCAAGATCAGTGGCGCAAACAACTTGAAAACGACAATAATGCGGAAATTTTGGACGTGCGCACCGATGAAGAATTTGAAGAAGGCTACATTCCGAACGCCCAACAAATGGATATTTACAACGCAGGCGAATTTCTTCAGCGCGCGAAACAGCTTGATCCGCAAAAAAATTATTATATCTATTGCCGTTCCGGTGGAAGAAGTGCCCAGGCCTGTTTGTTGCTAAATTCGGTGGGCGTAAAGAACACTTTCAACCTGCAAGGAGGCATTACCGACTGGGAAGGTGAAATAATCAATAACTGAAAAACATGAAAAATCTAACCCTATTTCTTGGCCTTGCCCTATTGTTTTTTGTGGCCGCCTGCAAAAATGAGAGCCCACAGGAAATCCAGGTTTTAGAACCGTTCGCATTCCATCAAGCGCTTGATCATAGCGAAAATATTCAGCTAATTGATGTGCGCACCTCTGAGGAATTTTCCGCTGGCCACCTTAAAAATGCTGTGAATATTGACGTTTTGGAAAGCAATTTTACTTCAGAAGTGGAAAAATTAAATTTGCAAAAACCGGTATATCTCTATTGCCGAAGCGGAAAAAGGAGTGCCAAGGCAGCCGCAATTCTCAAAGAAGTTGGGTTCAAACAAATTTATGACCTGGAGGGCGGTTATCTTCAGTGGGAAGAAAATGATCTTCCCCGGGAATGACATTCCTTAATTCCTTTAACTAATCCCTTTTTTCTGCGTTAAACTCGCGCCAAAAGCCGCTTTTCGGTATGTTTCAAACCCATTCCCGTTGTAACTTGCACGATTAAAAAACGTGAGGAATGCAAGATAGGAAAGAACATATTCGGGAGGAAATGCGTAAATTAATATCAGTGAGTTGCCGTTTCAAAAAACATCCCGCTCCGCATTTTCAACAATTTCATAAGGTTTATCTGAAATTTTATTTTGACGCCATTGATGTTTCGTTGGACTATCAATCAAAAATAATATCTATTTGGAATTCCAAGCCATTGACCACCAATCTGCTCAGGCTTTTTGACATAAACGAAGCAATTTCAGTGAAGGTTTATTATTCCAACCTTGAAGAAACCTTATTGGGATCTCTTCAAGAAGGGCACCTTCAAGATAGTTTTTATAAAAAGCTTCTTGATGAGTTTGCGCATTTTTCAGAATTTAAAGGCAATGGCGGTGATGCGTGGAGCGCTTAGGCCCAACTTTTAAACCTGTCTTGACAAATACATATTTAGCCCAACTGTTCATCGGCAGAGGGACCGTAGCTTCCGGGCACCGGAATGTCCAGCAATCTATAATAAACCCCCAACTGGGCGCGGTGATGTGTAACTTGGTTTAGCCCATGCCGAATGGCGCCATATTTGCTCCATTCCATTATTTTTTGGCCATTCATCCGTATGCTCCAGGTAGGGTCTAAATCTGTTTCTTTTGCGTTCTCCAGTGCATGTATCCCTGCGTTAAATTGTTTTTCCAACTGCGCTTGCAGATCTGCTCTATCATTCATTATTTCAGGATTATAGCCATCTGCAAAATCCAGATATTCACTTTTTAGAATTATGGAAGGCCAGCCAAAAATATCTACAATATGCGTGGTTAAATCCATCATTTTCATGCTTTTTTTATGTGGGGCATATTGGTTTTCGCCCTCGGGAAAATGGGCGAGAAATTTTTTGGTTGTGTTGTATTCTTCGGTGAGTTCGTCTTTCAAGTTTTTTAGTATATCCATAATTTCAATAGTTTGGTTTTACAATGGCAATTTGTTTTATGAAAATGTGGTTCAAACTTTCAGCAAATTCCACAGCTCTAATTTACCTTTTTAAAACCATATTTTCAAGCGGAAATTCCTGTAAATTTGCAACCTAAAAACACGATAAATTGGCAAAGCAGATTACAGACACCATCTTAATGATACGTCCGGTTGCGTTTCGAATGAACGAACAAACGGCGGTAAATAATTTTTTTCAGGAAGATATCGACCTAAAAAATGCGGAAATCAATAAAAAAGCACAGGCAGAATTTGACGCATTTGTCCAGAAACTGCGTGCCGTTGGCGTAAACGTAATTGTTGAAAACGACGATTTGCGAATGGATACGCCCGACTCCATTTTCCCAAATAATTGGATCAGTTTTCACGAAAACGGCGATATTGCCCTTTATCCCATGTTTGCAGAAAACCGCCGCCGCGAAAGGCGTGAGGAGGTTTTGATACGGTTGGAAAACGAAGGGTTTATAATAAATAATGTGATTGATTATACCCCCGCCGAAGATGAAGGCCTGTTTCTGGAAGGTACCGGAAGCCTGTTATTGGATCGCGTAAACAGAAAAGCATATTGCGCCCTTTCCGCGCGCGCCGACGAAGAATTGGTAATAGAATTCTGTGAGGATTTTGAATATTTCCCCGTGATTTTTACAGCAAATCAAACCGTGGACGGCAAGCGTTTGCCCATTTATCACACCAATGTAATGATGTGTCTTGGAGAACAATTCTCCGTAATTTGCCTGGACACTATTGACGATGCCGTTGAAAAAAAGAATGTTGTACAACATTTAAAAAAGAACGGCAAGGAAATTATTAGAATTACGGAAGCCCAAATGCACCATTTCGCCGGAAATATGCTCCAAGTACAGGGAAGGGACCGAAAATATCTTGTAATGAGCGCCGCGGCACACAACAGTTTAAACAAAGAACAAATTGCCTCCATTGAAAAGCACTGCGAAATTTTGAGCGGCGAGCTTACAACCATTGAAACCTGTGGCGGCGGAAG
>JBEBRF010000108.1:0-8012 GCA_040394975.1 Aequorivita soesokkakensis | reverse complement strand
CTTCCGTCTTCCGTCTTCCAGCTTCCGTCTTTCTTAAAATCGCTTTATTGATTCGTTTGACTAAATCTGGTCCTTCATAAATAAACCCCGTGTAAAGCTGCACCAAACTTGCGCCGGCATCCAGTTTTTCCAAAGCGTCCTCAGCGGAATGGATCCCGCCCACGCCAATAATGGGAAAGGATCTATTGCTTTTTTCCGAAAGAAAACGGATTACTTCCGTAGCCCTTTTGGCCAAAGGTTTTCCGCTCAGTCCGCCCATTTCCTTTTTGTTTTCCGAAGCAATTCCTTCGCGGGAAATGGTTGTGTTTGTTGCGATAACACCGTCAATTTTTGTTGTGTTGACTATTTCGATAATATCTAAAAGTTGATCGTCCGTTAAATCTGGGGCAATTTTTAAAAGTATCGGTTTTGGAATTTGGTGCTTAGTGTTTGTTTTTTTCAAAACTTCTAAAAGTTTTGTCAACGGTTCCTTTTCCTGCAATTCCCGAAGGTTTGGCGTGTTGGGCGAGCTTACGTTGACCACAAAATAATCCACATAATCAAAAAGTGCTTCGAAGCAAATTATATAATCGTTCACTGCTTCTTCATTGGGCGTGGTTTTGTTTTTGCCGATGTTTCCGCCTATTAAGACCCTGTGGCTTCCACTCCGCTCAGCCACCGAAGCGCGTTCACTGAGCGGAGCCGAAGCGCGGCCACTGAGCGGAGCCGAAGTGTTTTTCTTCAATCGTTCCACCGCTTCTTCCACTCCGCCATTATTAAACCCCATTCTGTTAATAATTGCTGAATCTTCTTTCAATCGAAACAAACGCGGTTTTTCATTTCCCGGTTGCGGTTTTGGGGTAACGGTCCCAATTTCAATAAAACCGAAACCGAAATTTGAAAGTTCTCTGTAAAGTTTCGCATCTTTATCAAAACCGGCGGCAAGTCCCACTGGGTTTGGAAATTTCAGCCCAAAAAGTTCACGTTCCAGTTTTGGATTTTCAACTTTATACATACTTCTGAAAATACTTCCGAAGCCAATTTTATGGAAAAAACGAATCAACGAAAAGATAAAGTGGTGGATCTTTTCGGGGTCGAAACAGAAAAACAGTGGGCGAATAAAAGTTTTGTACATAGTTGAAAAGTGTGGTACAAAAATACACCAAACTATGTATTTGTTATTTTGAATATGCGTTATTTTGTAGCGTAAAAGAAAAGTTATGATTGAAAAACTACACCTTATTGAACGTTTCAAAAGTTACGTTACCATTGACACCGAAAGCGACCCGAACAGCGACACAACGCCAAGCACAAAAAAGCAGTGGGACCTGGCCAACAAACTCGCCGAAGAACTGAAACAAATAGGAATGGAAGACGTGAGCATCGACGAAAACGCCTATATAATGGCAACTTTGCCTTCCAATGTTCCGCATCCGGTTCCAGTAATCGGGTTCGTTTCACATTTTGACACTTCGCCGGATTTTACCGGTGCGAACGTAAAACCCCAAATTATTGAAAACTACGACGGAAAGGATATTGTTTTAAACAAAGAACAAAACATTATTCTCTCCCCGGATTATTTTGAGGATTTATTGCTTTATAAAGGCCAAACGCTGATAACGACCGACGGCACAACGCTTTTGGGCGCCGACGATAAAGCCGGAATCACCGAAATAGTTTCGGCGATGGAATATCTTATCAATAATCCCGAAATCAAGCATGGAAAAATCCGCGTCGGTTTTACTCCCGATGAGGAAATTGGCCGTGGCGCACATAAATTTGATGTGGAAAAATTTGGCGCAGATTGGGCATATACAATGGACGGAAGCCAAGTGGGCGAACTGGAATTTGAAAACTTCAATGCAGCGGGTGCCGTGATAACTATTCAAGGAAAGATTGTGCATCCCGGCTATGCCAAGGGGAAAATGGTGAACAGTATGTACATTGCTACGGATTATATCAATTCCCTACCAAGACTTGAAACCCCGGAACATACCGAAGGCCGCGAAGGATTTTTTCATCTTCACGGAATTAAAGGAAGCGTGGACGAAACAAAAATTCAATACATAATCCGCGATCACGATAGAACGCACTTTGAGGCGCGAAAGGAAATGCTGCAAAAACTTGCCGATGAGCTGAACGAGCAGTTTGAAATGGAAATAATAACCGTTGAAATAAAAGATCAATATTTCAACATGCGCGAAAAGATTGAGCCGGTAATGCACATCGTTAAAATTGCGAAACAGGCCATGGAGCAGGCCGGCATTGAACCAATCATAAAACCTATTCGCGGCGGAACTGATGGGTCGCAATTAAGTTTTATGGGGCTTCCGTGCCCGAATATTTTTGCAGGCGGACACAATTTTCACGGAAGGTATGAATATGTTCCTGTGGAAAGTATGCAAAAGGCAGTGGAGGTAATTGTAAATATTGCAAAATTGACGGCTTTGGACATTTCAAAATTCAAAAAGGAAGAGGAATAGAAAAAAATTCAAAAGGCAAAATTCAAATTCCAAAAAAAAAGCACCAAATTCCAAGTTTAAATATTGGAATTTGGTGCTTTTAATTTTAAATCCTTATCGCTACTTCTTCTCTTTTATGGGAGCATTGAGTTTTGCGGTTCTTTCCATAGAAATTGCTGCTCTTTCAAACTTTATTTTTCCGGCGCCGCATTCAATTACGCAGGTTCCATCCTCATTAAGTTCAAGTACTCTACCGTGAATTCCACCAGTTGTAATAACCCTGTCGCCCTTTTTGAGCTGGGCGGCAAACTGTTTTTCCTGTTTGGCTTTTTTCATTTGTGGGCGTATCAAAAAAAGATACATCACCAAAAACAATAATATAATCGGTAAAAAACTTTGAAGTTGATCCATATTAAAATATTGGGTGTTGTAAGGGTTATTAGGAGGTTGGTGTTTGGGCGGCAGCGCCAGCTTTTGGATTCACGAAGGCTTTAATGGTCAAGGTTTCAACGCCAGCTTTTGTGTTTGTAGTGATTGTAACCGTTTTGCTTACTTGGTTTTGGCCACTTCCGTTAAATTTCACCAATAATTGTCCTTCAGCTCCTGGAGCGATTGGTTCCTTGGTATATTCAGGCACGGTACAACCGCAGCTGCTTTTTGCATTTACGATCATTAGGGGCGCTTCCCCTGTGTTCTTGAATTTAAAAACGTGTTCAACGTTTGTGCCTTGGTCTATTGTCCCAAAATCATATACTTCTTCTTCAAAAGTAATTGCTGGAAATTTACCCGTTTCGGCGTCGCGTGCTTCGGCAGTTGCAACGTTTTCGTCATTTACTTTTTCGGCAGCATTGTCCTTACATGATGAAAAGGCAAAAGCAGATAGTATTGCTACTAATAAAATTGATTTTTTCATTTTTCTTTAAATTTTTATGTTTTTAGCACGCCAAAAATAGGCATTTTTTTGCTCTTATTGAAGGCCCCGGCCAATTTTATTCAATTTGCCTTCTTCCTCAAATTCCTTAACAATTTTATCTAAAATACCGTTTACGAAGATGCTGCTTTTGGGAGTGGAATATTCCTTTGATATTTCCAAATATTCATTGATGGTGGCCCTAACGGGGATGGAAGGAAAGAAAAGAAACTCCGCGATGCCCATTTTAAGGATGATCAAATCCACATCGGCAATGCGTTCTTGGTCCCAGTTTGGGGTCTTGCCCTCTATCTGGGCGTTGAGCTTGTCTTCGTTAAGGATTACTTTTCTGAAAAGCTGCAATGCATACTCACGGTCTTCCTCGTTTTTATATAGCGTGGGCACCAAGAGCGTGGCGCCGTTCTTTTCATTGAGTTTGCTGAGCATTTTGACTATTGCTGTATTGACAATGGGGAAATCATCTATCCAAGTCAATCTTTTATCTTCCAGATAATCATAGAGCTTTTCATTGGGCGCAATGACTTCCTTGAAAACCTTTGCTGCAAAATCAAGATCTTCTTTAAAGGTCGTTTCCTTTTTCTTGAGATAGGCTTCATACCAGTCCAGCTGACGCAGTTCCTTTAATAGAATGTTTACGTATTCGCCGTCCATCTCCCAGTAATCCAGTTTTTTCTTTTTGATTGCCTCGGCGAAGGTTGTGTTGTTTGCAATAAGCCGGATTAGTTTATTGTCAACAAAGGTGCGGCTCGGGTTTTTTTCTGAAGCCGTAGCGAGATGTTTTTTCTGTGAAATGACCAAGTAACTCTCCGCCTGTTGCTGAAGTGAAACCAACAGTTGCAAAAGCAATAAATAAAGATCCAGCATTTGATCTATGCTGTGGAGCAAAAATTTTTCCTGTGAATCGATATTGGGGTCAACCCGTTGGTTATAGGCGTAAACGGACTGCAAAACTTTTACTCGAATATGTCTTCTTGTAAGCATACGGTTTTTGAAAGAACTAATTAAAAAGTGGCAACGCACAGGATTGTTCCGGTGCGCTGCAAAGATAGTGATTTATGAAAAGGGCAATCTATTTTTGGCTTTTTCTTGCATCAATTCTGCCCTGGGCTACATTAAATGCAGCTTGATAGGTTGTGATATTCTCTGCGTCTGCCTTTTTCAATATTTCCAATGTAGTATTGTAAATGTTCTCGGTCTTGCGCATTATTTCCTTTCGGCCATAATTTTCGAGTTCGGCATACACGTTTATAATGCCTCCGGCATTTATCAAAAAGTCCGGGGCATACACGATTCCCTTTTCACGAAGTAATCTGCCGTGTTTCTGCTCCTCAGCCAACTGGTTGTTCGCCGCGCCAGCGATAATACTTGTTTTCAATTGGTTGATCGTCACATCGTTCACCGTTGCGCCCAGTGCACATGGTGCATAAATGTCCATTTTTTCTGCATACAGGTTGCTTCCGCGGTAAATTTCCACTCCATATTTGCTTTTCACTTCCTCCAAACGTTCTTGGTTTATGTCAGAAACATATACCTTGGCGCCTTCATTGCTTAAGTATTCCACCAAGGCTTCACCCACATTGCCTATTCCCTGCACATATATTATTTTGTCTTCCAGAATGTCGCTTCCAAATTTATATTTTGCTGCGGCCTTCATTCCCATAAAAACTCCGTATGCCGTTACTGGCGAGGGATTGCCCGCACCTCCATTGGATTCTGAAATTCCGGTGACGTAAGGAGTGACCGTGCGGACCAAATCCATATCTGAGGTAGCCATTCCAACATCTTCGGCAGTTATATATTTTCCGCCAAGAGAATTTACAAACTCGCCAAATTTCAACATCAACTGTGGCGTTTTTTGTGTTTTTGCGTCACCGATCAACACGGCCTTTCCGCCGCCAAGGTTCAAGCCTGTTATGGCGCTTTTATAGGTCATTCCCCTTGAAAGGCGCAACACATCATTTAGGGCGTCCCATTCACTGGCATAATTCCACATTCTTGTACCCCCCAAGGCAGGGCCCAAAACGGTATTGTGAATTCCAATTATTGCTTTTAAACCAGTATCTTTGTCGTTGCAAAAAACAATTTGTTCGTGATTGTCAAAGGATAGTTGCCCGAAAACCGGGTCCATTTTATGAAGTTCGTTCGTGTCAATTACCTCGGTTACCATAGCTTTTCAATTTTTTGTTCATCCCTTAAAAAAGGCGGTGCAAAAGTAATCCTTTGTTGTTGAATTCACAAAATGAATGCTGTTAAATTAAGAATTTTAAAAACCATTGGGCCATTACGGGGTTGCGTAATTATGAATCCATTTTTTATAGCGCAGCACCCGATTACGCAATAATCCAAAAGAATAAATGAAAGCATTAAAATATCTCAACAAATATTTCCTCAAATACAGAGGCCGACTGTTGCTGGGGGTTTTTATCACCATTGTAGCCACTATTTTCAAGTTGGTGGTTCCCATGAAAATTGGCGATTCGGTAACTGCCGTAAAACAATATATGAATGGCGAGATTACTGACCTCGCTATTGTCAAGTTTGAACTCCTCATCAATATTCTATTGCTTCTGGGCGCGGCGCTGCTTTCTGCCTTTTTTACCTTTATGATGCGCCAAACCTTTATCGTGGTTTCAAGATATGTGGAATATGATCTTAAAAACGAGATTTTTCAGCACTACGAAAAACTGTCTCTCGGTTTCTACAAACAGAACCGCACCGGCGATTTGATGAACCGCATCAGCGAAGACGTTTCCAAAGTGCGGATGTACGTGGGTCCGGCGCTTATGTACAGCATCACCACTGTCACACTTTTTATTGTGGTTGTAAGCTATATGTTTTACAAAGCGCCCACGTTAACATTATATGCCATCGCGCCACTGCCCATCCTATCTTTGGCCATTTATAAATTGAGCGTTCTCATAAACCACCGCACCACCATTGTCCAGCAGTACTTATCAAAACTCACAACGTTTACACAGGAAAGCTTTAGCGGTATCGCGGTGATAAAGGCATACGGAATTGAACCGCGAACCAACACAAATTTTGAGGTTTTGGCCGAAGGAAGCAAAGTGAAAAACATTGACCTCGCAAAAGTACAGGCATTGTTTTTCCCATTGATGATGCTGTTGATTGGCGTGAGCAACATCCTCGTAATTTATATTGGAGGAATAAGATACATAAATGGGCAAATTACCGAATTCGGAACCATCGTTGAATTTTTGATTTATGTGAATATGCTCACTTGGCCCGTGGCCGTGGTTGGCTGGGTAACTTCAATGGTGCAACAGGCGGAGGCTTCACAAAAACGAATCAACGAATTTTTGGAAACCGAGCCTTCAATCCAAAACTTGGTTGCGGAAAATACTCCAGTAAATGGAAATATCGAATTCAACAACCTCACTTTTACATACCCAGATACCGGAATTACCGCGCTAAAAAATGTTTCCTTTACTGTAAAACCTGGCGAAACCTTGGCAATTGTTGGCAATACAGGTTCGGGAAAATCAACTATTCTTGAATTGATCGGAAGATTGTACGACGTGGAAGAAGGAATGCTGAAAGTTGACGGGATCCCAATCAGAAAAGTCAACCTTACCGATTTGCGTGATAGCATTGGCTACGTGCCACAGGATGCGTTTCTGTTCAGTGATTCGCTTCGAAATAATATCCGTTTTGGAAAGGAAAATGCTTCCGAGGAAGAGGTTATTGAAGCGGCGAAAAATGCGGCGGTCCACAAAAACATTATTGGTTTCAACAAAGGTTACGATACCATTTTGGGCGAACGTGGAATCACTTTGAGCGGCGGTCAAAAACAGCGGGTTTCCATAGCGCGCGCTATCTTAAAGGACCCACAAATTTTATTGTTTGATGATTGCCTATCTGCCGTTGATACCGAAACCGAGGAAGAAATACTTCAAAACCTCAATAAAATTTCAAAAAACAAGACCACGCTCATAGTGAGCCACCGCATTTCCTCCGTAAAAAACGCAAACAAAATAATCGTTCTTGAAGCGGGCCAAATTATTCAGCAAGGAACTCATAATGAATTGGTAAATTCCGAAGGATACTACAAAGAACTCTACGCAAAACAGCTCTTGGAAAAAGAAATGTGAATTTACTTTGGCTGGTTTGGTTTTTTTTTGGATTTTTGGCAACACCTAAGTAAAATACAGAAATTATGAGTGACCAATATACGATGGAGCAAGAAGAGATTTTTTCAAAAGTTATGCGCGCCGGAAGACGCACCTATTTTTTTGACGTAAGGTCCACAAAAGCAGGGGATTTTTACCTTACCATTACCGAAAGCAAGAAATTTACAAACGACGACGGGTCCTACCACTACAAAAAACACAAAATCTACCTCTACAAGGAAGATTTCAGTGAATTCCAGGATACGCTCGATGAAATGATAAACTACGTTATCGATGAAAAAGGCGAAGAAGTAATCAGCGAACGCCACCAAAAAGATTACAAAAAAGAAGTGGATGAAGTTCAAATGGCTGCTGAACCGACCCAAGAAAATGGACAAGCAGATACCAGCAGTTTCACCGATATTGAATTTGACGATATATAAATGGTGGATGGCCGATGCCCGATGACGGGCGTAAAAAATTCATTATTATTGAAACATTTTTAAAGAA
>JBEBRF010000107.1:0-8099 GCA_040394975.1 Aequorivita soesokkakensis | reverse complement strand
TGGAGATTGATGGCGAGTATGCCTTTGGGTGGCTTAAAAGCGAGAATGGCGTTCACCGTTTGGTGCGCATTTCACCGTTTGACAGCAATGCCAAACGGCACACCAGTTTTGTTAGCGTTTATGTGTATCCGTTGGTTGATGACACGATTGAAATTGAAATAAACCCGGCCGACATTTCGTGGGATTTTGCCCGAAGTAGTGGCGCCGGGGGGCAGAATGTAAACAAAGTGGAAACAAAGGCCATCCTTACCCACCACCCCACCGGAATCATTATTCACAACAGTGAAACACGAAGCCAGTTGGACAACCGGGAAAAGGCGATGCAGATGCTGAAATCACAGTTGTATGAAATAGAGCTGAGAAAACAACAGGCCCAACGCGCTGAAATTGAGGACAGCAAATTGGCCATTGAGTGGGGCTCACAGATTCGGAATTATGTTTTGCACCCATACAAATTAGTGAAAGACGTACGCACCGGTCACGAAACCGGTAACACCGATGCTATGCTGGATGGAGAGATTGACTCGTTCTTAAAGGCATATTTAATGATGACCGGGCAGAAGGAAAAAAGTGACGAACTGTAAAAAAAACAAAGGGAACAAGATTTAAAAAATCTGCGTTCCCTTTGCAAATCATATTCCTTCTGTTGGCATTATCCTTTTAGAAGTTTTACGGGTTTATTCTCAGCTGTTTGAACTTAAGCACCCCGATATGATGGTTTTATAAAAGTACAAAAAATATTCAGTTGGTAATATCCATTTTCAAAACTTTAACACCACTTTCATCAACTTTGGTTTTTTCTTCCCCTATAGTCCAAAACCCAAAAAACCAATAGTAATAGAACAAAGATGCCACATATATATTTGGCAGGTTCCAAGCCGCCATCGCCTATTCCTATAAACCCAAGAACCCCGAAAACGATGGCCAAAATTATATATGTGGCTTTCCAATGAAGCATAGAAGTAGCGTTAATTTGGTTGAAAATCTGATATAAAGTTACTCCTTTTAATTCTTCAATTTAACATAAAGACATCTAAATTTAACACATAACCTTAATTTTTTTCTACCTGAAAATATGCTTTTGCCTCCACATAGGCACCTTCCGCGGAATAACCCATCAGCACAATCTCAAAGGTTCCCAACACATCGGAAGTATAGAATTCAACTGCGTTTTTCAAATTTAAACTTACATCGGTCTTCCAGAGTAATTGCACCCTGTAATCCGGAATTCTCGATAGAAGATCAGGCTTACTGTAATCTACTCTGTAAGGCAGTTTTTTCTTCTCCGGCGCAGCGAGGGCAAAGTCAAATTGATAATTTTCTTGTGACGGCACAAAATTGTTAGATTTTGTTTTTACGGAAATAATTCCACTAAATATCTTCGGGCCGTAGCGATAGGGCTGCGCAATAACACGAATGCTTTCAATGTCGCGGGCGTTAAAGTCTATGAGATACTGGTTGTCCTGAATTTGAATGCCATCCATCAACACCAAAGGCGCAATGTCATTGAATTTTGCAAATCCGTTGGGGTCGTATGCATTGTTTACTGAAAACGTGGCATTTTCGCCGCTCCCGCGAATGGAAGCTAAATTGATGACCTCTACAAAGGTTTCACGAACCGTGGGGAACCTTGTATAATCATCCAGCAAAAACACCGTTCCCAGATTTTCGTAAAAGGGCTGATTCGCGCTATGCCTTAAAATACTGTCCTTTTTAATATCGAAATAAGCATTTTCAACCTGAACCTGTAAACTTCGTTCCTGTAACCAATTTTTTAAGCTCGGGTCCAACTTCAAAAATTTCGGAATGGATAGCCCACCCTTAAAATCCTTCGAATCCATAACAACACTATGGGGTACGGATTTGGTGCCTGCTTCAATTATTTGGACAATGCCTTTCTCTGCATCGTATTTTTCAGCTACAGAAAAGAAAAATCGGCCATTTTCATTGGTGCGTGCAATTTTGAAAATAAAATCATTTCCCGGAATTGTGAGCGAAACTTCTTTGTTTGCCAAAGGCTCCCCGTTCTGGGTGCGTATGGTTCCCGAAATGATTTCGCCCCGAATTTCTGGAATAAAGAATATTTCAGAACCGCCCGGTAACTGTTTCGGCGCCACGGCGTCCATATTTTCCACGGGGCTTAGCTTTCTCACTGAAAGGATATAATCTCCACCCACAAAAGCTTCAGGACTTTCAAGCTTTATTTCCACTTTGTCGCGAGGGCCGTAAATTTTTTTATTTGAAAAAATTTGAATCTCATCAGGTTTTGAAGCCCTTTCAAAATCTTCAATTTGCTTTGCCGAATAGGTTACCGAAATGGTGTCTTCAGTTTTACGATTGTAACTTGGTTTTATAAAGGTGTTTAGAATATAAACAGCCTCTTCAAAATAGGCGTCCCGAGGATTGTTTCTTGAAAAATTTGTATAGCCAATTAGTCTATAAACTCCCGTTTGAACTGTAGCTGGAATAAAGAAATCTGCTTGTGCCGAACCGTTTTCAATTTGCAGTTTATGGCTAAAAACCACAGAGTCCGCTTCGTTGCGCAGGGAAACATATACTATTTTGCTGAGGGTGCTTTTTTTGAAATCTGCAGTTAAATTGAATACTTTGTACTGCAACAGTTCGCCCGCCATCAAAATATTTGAATTGACGGCGAACCGCACGATTTCTTTTGGGAAATCACCAAAATGGCCCGTACTGTTTTTCTGGGGAATCTGTGCTGTGGCCAGTATTCCCAAGCTAACCGTCACTGTGAACAATAGTTTTTTTATCATGATTAGTCTTCCCAAAAATCGGGTCTTTCGTTAGATGAAAATGAAATGCACAAAGTACATTCCGGCCTTGCAATAGTATAAAGTGTGCCCTGTGCCAAACGGATTACCTGATAATTTTTTGATGTCACGAGATAATGAAGGGCTTCGCGTTCATCGGGGTCATCGTCAAGGGTGGTCGCGTCATTATAATCCAAAATTTGAAGATCGCAGTCCACAAAATATGGCGGCTTTCCAAAACCAAAATCTTCATAATTGAAATAGATGCGTTTTGATGTCATGGAAGAAGCCTCAAAAAATCCAAGTACTTTGTCCTCCGGATTGGCGGTGTCCGTTATGTTTCCGGCCACATAGCCGGGTTGTCCTTGTGAAAGTAGGCTTCCCACGCTACCCAACTCCTCCACTATTTTGTAAAAGGTAAAGGCTTCCACACTTTGAACATATTGTTTAACCAAAATGCTATAACGCGTCTGTATTCGTGAATCAAGCTTTGAAAGATAGCGCACTGGAAATCTGAAGACCCTGTTTTCATTCAGTTCAGTGGTAGTGGCTTGGGTTATTCCCGTGGAAAATTCTGTGGAAAAACATATTTCTTCCGGTTCCCGTGGCGTAAGCACTACTTGATAGGTGCCATTTCCTACATTATAGTTTATGATTTCAGTAATGAACGAAGAAGGATTGGGCGCTACTATTTTATAGGTTTCTTCATATTCATATCTGAAATATTTCGCATTGCCCGTAGGATCTTCGGTATTTACCAAAACTTGAACCCCGTCTTTGTTTTCGGCTGCTTGCACGATAGGTTCTGCATAAACCTGATCCATTTCCACAGTCGGCGGCAGGGTCACTGATGAAGAAGTGTAGCGTTTCCCGTCCCTATCCACAATTTCCAAAGTGTAGCCAATGGCGGGTTGGGCGCGAAAGGGTTGGTTTGAAACATAAAAGCCTGTGCTGCTATCCTGTGAAAAATTATATGATTCACCATTACTGCCTACCACCGTTACGCTGGCTCCGTTTTCAATGAGCAAATCGGTGTTTTCGAGCGTTGATGTCCTGCTGAGTTTTACAATTTGTGGCTTCCATTCGTCAGTAATAGTGCTTTCCACCACTAAAACATTTTCAAAATCAACCGTTTCTACCTCATAAGGTTCTGTGCAACCTGCCTGAAAAAGAAGCGCAAGGAAAAGCATTGGGATTAAATTTTTTTTCTTCATCATCCTTAAAATTTAAAATTATAGGTTATGGTGGGTACGGGCACTGAGAAAATTGAGGTTTGGTAAGCTTTGATCTGCCCTTCCTCATTCACGAAAAATACGGAATACGGATTGTTCCGTCCCAGAACATTATATACTGAAATGTTTATAAAACTATGCGCCAGTTTATTCAATTTGTGGTTTCCTTCAATGTTTATCCCCAAATCCAGCCGGAAGTAATCCGGTATTCGAAATTGGTTACGGTCGCTGTACAACACCTGTTCCTCACCCGCGAAAATATATCGGCCAATGGGATAGGTTATGGGCCTGCCCGTTTGGTAGGTAAAATTTCCCGAAAAACTGAATCGTTTTGTGAGCTTATAATTTGCTACCAACGAGAAATCGTGTGGCTTATCATAATTTGCCGGAAAAAACTCGCCGCTGTTGACCCGTTCCTGCATAATGTGGCTGTCCAGTTTTACGAGTGACCGCGAATAACTGTAGCCGAAATAACCATTAAAACGGCCCGCATTCTTTTTAGCGAGAAACTCAATTCCGTAAGCCTTTCCTTCGCCTTGAAGCAGTTCGGTTTCCAGATTTTCATTCATTACCAATTGTGCCCCAATTTTATAATCGAGTAAATCGGCCATTGTTTTGTAATATCCTTCCACACTAAACTCAACATCCTTGCCGGGCAAATTTTTAAAAATTCCCAAACTGTACTGATTGGCACGTTGTGGGGCAATGTTTAAATCTGAAAGCTTCCAAATGTCCGTAGGTGATTGGGTTGTGTTCGTGGACAGTAAATGCAAATATTGAATGGTCCTGTTAAAACCGGCCTTTACAGAAAATTCATTGCCCAACAAATAGCGGCCGGAAAATCTATATTCCGGACCGCCATAGGTTTTGATGGATTGGTTCTTTCCGAAGGTTTTCACTTCAATAACGGAGGTTTCACTTTTGGGAACGCCTTGCTCATAAACGTTTTGGGTGGCGGGCCCAAGCGAGGAATAAAATGAATATCTCAGCCCGATATCGAGCAGTAATTTGTTGGTCACTTCAAACAAATCGGCAATGTAAATGGCGGATTCCAGGCCTTTTTCACGATCCAGATCTTTTTGCTGAACATCTGAATTTGTGCCCAGAGGTGCAATGTTTCCGGGGTCAATGGCGTACAGCTTGCTGCTGAGGCCATAGCTGAGTTTGTGTTGTTTGCTCAAATTATAATTAAAATTGAGCTTGGCCTGATATTCATTCAATTCATAGCCAAACTTAAAATCCTCATTGGCATCGGCTTCATAATTAATATCATATTTATACTGGCTGTTGACCAATACAACTTCCGCCCTGCTCCTTTCGCTGAAAGTGTGGCCATATTTTAAGGAGAAAAGCCTGTTGTTGTATTGAAAAATAGAATCTGAAGTGATGCTGAATCTATCTTTGCTATAATAAAAAGTACCTTGAATGGTGTTGTTTTCATTCAAGTTGTGTTTATATTTTACAATTCCGTCATAAAACGAGGCTTCGCTGTTCTTCAACGCTTCCTCGTCGAGACTTCGTAATATCCAATTGGAATACGTGGCCCGAAAGCCCGCGACCAACGAAGCTTTTTCCTTTACAACTGGTACTTCAACCGCAAGGTTCGCCGTTATGGGACCAACCGAGCCTTCCCCTTTAAATTTTTCCATATCTCCGGTTTTGGTCTCAATATCAAAAACCGAGGATAGCCGCCCGCCATATTCCGCGGGAATACTGGCTTTGTATATTTCTAAACTTCCCGTAGTAAACGGATTTACGGCAGAAAAGAAGCCTAAAAAATGTGAGGGATTATACAGCACGGCATCGTCCAGCAGGATTAGGTTTTGATCTGCCCTTCCGCCCCGAACATTAAATCCGCTGGAACCTTCGCCAGTGGTTTTGATGCCGGGCATTGTGGTAGCCACTTTTAAAATGTCGCGCTCGCCCAAAACCAAAGGGATGGTTTTTATGGCTTCAATATCTATATTGGTCACGCCCACAACGGCATCCCGCACGTTGGCATCTTTTTTTGATTTTACAATCACTTCTTCCAGCGATTCGGTGTTTTCCCGCAATTCAATGTTTAAAGTGCCGTCACCATACATTATAACATCTTGGCGAATTTTTTCAAAACCCAACAAATTGGTTTCCAGCTTGTTCAATCCATAAGGAAGGCGAATGCTGAAGCGCCCGTTAGCATCTGTAACCGCATATTTTGACCGGTCCACTGTTGAAATGGACAAATTCTGTAGCGGTTCTTCGGTTTTTGAATTTTTCACGATGCCGGAAAGCACATAGCTGCCGTTCGCGGCATTGGGCCGCTGTTTTCCAATGGTTACCAATTTTCTTTGTTGCATTTGCTGCGCATTGTATTCCTCTTGGAAAATTGGGGCGTTACTGGGCGCTATGTTTTGTTGCTCTGTCCTTTCCTCATTAAAGAAGTTTGAAGGCAATTCGGAATAAACATAGGTGCTGTTTGAAAGAATTACCCGGTCGTCATAAAAAACGAAGTTTATATTGGTATTGCTGAAAATTCCTTCCAAAACCGTTCTCAGTGGAGCGTTTTCAAAATTCTTGGTCACGAAATAGCCCTTCAGCCAAGATTCCTGAAAATATATTCTTTGGTTTGAAAGGGCTTCCACTGTTAAAACTGCTTCCTTTAACGGGGTGCTGTTGAAAGACACGGTAATCTCAGTTTTTGTCTGCGCGGCCAATCCCGCGGTTAAAAATAAAATTAATACGGTGGCAAAAAGTGTATTTTGCATAAAGAACGATGGGGTCAAAAAAAGAAAATTAATATAGGTTTTTTTGTGTATTTAATCCGTCGAGAAAACTAATGAGGTTTATCATAAATCTATCGGAATCGAGGCTATTTAAGGTTTTGTTGCTTTTGTAAAAATTTCGGATTTCTTCTTCAAACGCCGGGAAATTCTTGCGCAAATCCCTTTGGGAACCTAAAATTGTATAATTGCCTTTATGGTTCAAAATATATAGGTCTGATGAAGAAAAAATATATTGCATCCCGCTTTTCACTGCTTTGTCCCGTTTCTTTTTGGCGCGCTTAATGTATAGCTCAAAGGCTGTTCCTTTAAATGCCACTTCATAAAATCCATTCCCCGAAACGCCAAGGTTAATGGTATCAATTCTTACAAAATTATGGTTGTAAATGGAGAAAGCACGTATTTGGCTGGGGATTAATTTGACATTGAAAATTGCTAAATTATCATTGGAACGCGTCAATAAATTGTCCTCAAAAAGGTCATATTTCAATAAAACATCCTCGTAGTGCTGGCCGTTGTAAGTGACCGAACCCTTTACGTAATCAAAACCTTTGAAATATCTATACGTGCCGTTGGTATTCAAATAGGGATCCGTGAATTCGGTTCCATTGAAAAAACCTGTGTTTTCCAGTCCTACAATTTTATCATAGCTTCGGAAAATTTCATCATCCATGTTATTTTGTGAAAAAGCGATAAGGTTTAAAAAACAAAATAGTGGCAAAACGAGGCAAGTTCGCATAGAAATCATTTTCAATTTTTTTTAGATTTTAAAAGTACAGAAATAAATAATTAACGAGAATACAAAATGACACAAGGTTTTGGGCATATTTTAATTTTATTTTAAAGTGTTTAAAGAATAACAATGGTATTTTTACCGAACAACGAAGTGTATGAAAGCAGCGTCCTTAAAAGAAATCAAAAGCGAACTGAACCATCGTTCCTCCCAGGAATTGCTTGCTATTTGCCTTAGGTTGGCAAAATTCAAAAAGGAAAACAAGGAGTTGTTGACCTATTTGTTGTTTGAATCGGAAAATGAGGAAGCTTTCAAACAAAGTATAAAGGAAAAACTGGATTTCGATTTTGAAGCCATAAACACCAAAACCTATTTTTACATTAAAAAAAGCGTTCGAAAGATTCTCCGGGAACTGAAAAAATTCATCCGTTATTCCCAAAACAAAGAAACCGAAGTGGAACTGCTGCTCTATTTTTGCGAAAAACTGAAAGAATTCAAGCCATCCATAAAAAGAAATATGACGCTTGCCAATTTATATAATAGACAGCTTGAATTCATTTCAAAAAAAATAAAAACTTTGCATGAAGATCTTCAATACGATTAC
>JBEBRF010000106.1:0-8179 GCA_040394975.1 Aequorivita soesokkakensis | reverse complement strand
TTTTGCTATTTAAAAGCTCGCCAGTTTCGGCACTGTAATCTTTTTCTTCCGCAGCCAATACATATACCATTGATGGTTCAGTGGGCATTTTTAAAGTACCAGCTTCTATTTCATTTTTTCTGGTTTCCTCCTTTTCCTCATTGGATTTTCCTTCAGCCACCAACTCGCGGCCACGAGCCATAAAAGGTTCCAATTCCGCACCGTAACAGGCTACACTTATTCCTTCCTTGGTGGGGTCGTCTGCCAAACAGATCATAGTGTTGGAGCCTTCGCGGAGAGTTACAAGTTTTCCTTCAGAGTTATAACCAAGTACTGTAGTACCCTCGCGGTACATTTCGGGGGCAGCCAAAATGGCGGTTTTTATCTGTATGTCCTTGGGTAAAATTTTGTTTTGTGAGATTGCTGAAAAAGCATATGCAAAAACGATAACGACTAGTATTTTTTTCATAATCAAGCTTCTTAAAAAATGATTGCTTAAGGTACGACTTTTTGTGAAATTTCCATAGGATGAGTTGCTATTCACTCCCTAAAATTTAAATTAGTTAATGACTGTGACCTCCCACACCTTCTTCCTGCAACAAGACGAAGGCACCTTTGGTTAAAAACCTGCTATCCACCTTAAACCCAAGGGTGTTTTCAATTGCTGTAAAACCATTATAGGTCGCGCCTTTTTTTACTTCTACAGGATGAATTTCAAATTCGTCATCGGTTTCATTTTCAATGAGCAAAACATAATTTTTTCCCTCCAATTCCACTACTGCATTTTCGGGAAGTGATATTTGGTTTGAAGTGCCCGTAACAATCTGAGCATCCACAAACATTCCAGCGGTGAAGTTTTGCGCGTCCTTTTCGGCAATATGTCCATGAATCAAGGCCATTCGGGTGTTTGGATCAATGAATGTGCCAACCAAATGGACCTCACCTTTGAAAATTTCTTTTGAAGCTTCGGGCACGGTAAAAAGTATTTCCTGACCTTTTTTAAGTTGAAGCAGATCCTTTTCAAAAACCTTCAGTTCCAAGTGAATATGGTCGGTGTTCATTATTTCCATAATCTTGTCGGCCGGGGAAACGTAAGTTCCCGTATTTACAAAAACTTGCGTCACGTTGCCATCAATCGGACTGTAAATGTTCACTTGTGAAACAATGTTTCCCGCTTGAACCGACGCGGGATTTATGTTCAACATCTCGAGGTTTTTCTTCAAGCTGTTGTATCGCGCCAAATTCGATTTGTACTCGCTTTCAGCTTTTAGATAACTTTTCTGCGAAGTAATTTTTTCATCAAACATTATTTTCTGGCGCTCAAACTCCGATTTTAAATATGAAAGTTGCTCGGCAGTTTCCAGATAATTTTGTTGCATAGTGATAAACTCAGGATTTTCAAGCGTTACCAGCCGCTGTCCTTTGGAAACTTTATCGCCAACCAATAAGGGCGTGTTTTTAATATAACCTCCTGAAAAAGCACTTATCACCGCTCTACTTTGCGGCGGAACGTCAATCATTCCGCTGGTTTGTACAATTTCTGCAAAAGGTTTTTCCGTTAGTTGGCCAACTTCCATCTTTGCGTTTCCAAATTGTGCTTTTGAAAGGTGAATGTTTCCATCTTGAATTTCTCCGGAAGCAATTCCCGGTAAATTTTCTTCCCTTTTTGAATTGTTGCACGATGCCAAAACCAAGGCCAAAAGCAACAAAAGTGAGTTTATATAGTTCATAACGAATATTTTAAAGAATTAAATAGTTGATAGCGATAACCGCTTGATTGTAATTGTTGAGATTTTCTAAATGCCGCAGTTCAATTTCATAAGCATTTTCAAGACTTTGAATGTATTGAAAGAAGTCTATTTCCCCATTTTTAAAACTGACATTTGCCGTTTTCAGAATTTCTTCAGAAAGTGATTTTCCCTCCGTTTCATAATATTGAAGGGCTTCTTCATATTTTGAAACTTCATTGAGCAATTGAACTTTCCGTGAATCCAAATGAATTTTATAATCCTCCGTTTGCTGCTGATTTACCTCCGCCGCGATTTTTGATGCTTTTATTTTTGAAGCATTTCCACTGAAAAGCAACGGGATTTTAAGTCCAACTTGATAGGCGTATAAATTTTGACTCAAGCCCGAATTGCTTCCCAAAGAATAGGAAAGGCTGATATCCGGAAGTAAATACTGCTTTTCAAGCCGCCGTTTTGCCTCAAAAAATTCGTTTCTATTTTGGTAATAATCCATTGCCGGATGTGCTTCCAAATTTGACAACGAAACCTGCAGTTTTTCCAAAGGCTGTTCCGTAATCATCAAACTATCTTTTGATTGTACAACCATTTTTAAACGTTCCCTTGCAATTTGCACATCTTCCTTGCTTTGCAGGTAATCGGTTTCCAACTGTCGCTGTTTGGCGCGAGCGGTTATTTTCTCTAAATAATTGGTTTCCCCAAGTTCAAAACGGCGTTGCGCAGCGTGAGCAAAATTCTGATACAGACTGTCCAAACTTTCGTAAACACGTTCCCTGTTTTTCTCAAATTGAAATTGATAATACGCGGCAGCAACCAAACCTTCCGTTTTTCGTTTTTGAAGTTCGTATTGACTGCTTTGCATTTCAAATTGACGCTGGTTTACATCTTTTTCGGCAAAATAAACTGTGGGAAAAAGGAAGCTTTGTGCTACACCAAAAACTTTAAGTGGTTCATTATTCGGCGCCAGATTATTCTCGTCGAACTCATAAAATACAGTAGTTTTTTCAAAATTGAAAGCACTTCCAATTAATGCATCTGCTTCGTCCACCTGTAACGAAGAACCTTTTAGCCCAGCGTTGTTTTCCAAAGCCATTTGCTGTAAATCTTCCAAGGTTTTGGGGATTTCCTGTGTCATTCCTGAAAAACCCAGAAATAATATGATGACGGTCATCGGCAAAGCTTTTCTCTTAAATTTCAAAACTTTTTTCTTTTTATCTGAATCAAAAATTGAAAATAGCACCGGCAGGACGATCAAGGTTAAAAACGTTGCTGTTATCAAACCGCCAATAACCACGGTAGCTAATGGTCGTTGAACCTCGGCTCCTGCATTGGTGGAAATGGCCATCGGTAAAAAACCGAGTGCTGCTGCAGAAGCAGTCAACAAAACTGCGCGTAAACGGTCTTTTGTGCCCTGAACGATGAGCTCTTTTTTATCTTTCATTCCTTCTTTTTTTAGTTCTTTAAAATGTTCTATCAACACAATTCCGTTGAGTACGGCAATCCCAAATAGTGCGATAAACCCAACACCTGCCGAAATGCTAAAAGGCATGTCGCGAATCCAAAGCAACAATACGCCACCCACCGCCGCCAAAGGAATTGCCGAATAAATCATCAACGCTTCCTTTACGGAATTAAAGGCGAAATAAAGCAGAACGAAAATCAGCAATAAGGCTACGGGAACTGCTATTAAAAGTCGATCCTTCGCACTTTGCAGGTTTTCAAACTGCCCGCCGTAATCAATTGTGTAACCTACCGGCAGTTTTATGTTATCGTCAATCAATTTCCGCACATCGTCCACCACACTTTGCAAATCGCGGCTGCGAACGTTGATTCCCACTACAATCCTACGTTTGGTGTCGTCTCGTGAAATTTGTGCCGCGCCTTTGGAATACTTTATTTCTGCAAGTTCCCGTAACGGCACTTTTTCCCCGGAAGGGGTATCAACATACAAATTTTGTAGGTTTGAAAGGTTGCGACGGTTATTTTCGTCCAACCGCACCACGAGATCGAAGCGTTTTTCACCTTCAAAAATGCTTCCCAAGGATTTCCCGGCAAAACCCATTGCTATCATTTCGTTCAAATCTGCAATGTTCAGTCCGTATCGAGCAATTTTGGCTCGGTCGAATTTCACATTCATCTCCGGCAGACCGGCCACTTTTTCCACTATAATATCATCGGCACCCTCAACATTTTCTACAAGGTTTTTAATTTCGTTAGCCTTGCTACTGAGTACTTCGAGATCTTCCCCGAAAATCTTGATGGCAATGTCTGCCCGCACTCCCGTTATAAGCTCATTAAAACGCATTTCGATGGGCTGGGTGAACTCCACTTCCATTCCAGGGATTATCGCCAAGGCCTCTTTGAATTTATCTGCCAATTCATTTTTACTCTTTGCAGAAACCCATTCTTTCTTGGGCTTTAATGTAACAATAACATCGCTCTCCTCCATAGACATTGGATCCGTTGGAACTTCGGCGGCACCAATGCGGCTAACCACTTGATCTACTTCGGGGAAATTGTCTATTAGGATTTTTTCAATTTGCGTTGTTACATCAATCGTATTGCTGAGGGAAGTACCTGTTTTCAGAACGGGTTGGATTACAAAATCGCCCTCGTCCAGCGTAGGGATAAATTCCCCACCCATTGTTGAAAATAGGTAAATGGTTGCCGCAAGAATTAGCACCGCGACCCCTAACACCAGCTTTTTCGCACCCAAAGCCCAACGGATTGCCGGTTCGTAGAAACGATTCAGGAAATTCATTATGCGAACAGAAATATTTCTTTTTGAAACTTCCGTAGGTTTTAAAAACACTGATGCCGCTACAGGAACGTAGGTGAAACAAAGCAGCATTGCCCCAATTAGCGCAAAACTGAACGTTTGGGCCATGGGTCGAAACATTTTACCTTCTACCCCACTAAGGGAAAGAATTGGGATGAAAACAATTAAAATAATGAGCTGCCCGAAAATGGCGGAATTCATCATTTTTGAAGAACTTTTCACTGTGAGATTGTCCTTCGCCAATTGTCTTTTGTGGGTTGAAAGCGCATTCAATTTTGTAGCATTTGTGCTTATTTGAAATGCTACAAACTCAACAATAATTACAGCGCCATCGATAATAATTCCGAAGTCAATGGCGCCGAGGCTCATCAAGTTGGCATCCACGCCAAAAATGTACATCATTGAAAGCGTAAAGAGCAACGACAGTGGAATTACCGAAGCAACTACAAGTCCCGACCTGAAATTTCCCAATAAAAGCACAACCACAAAAATCACGATAAGTATGCCCAGAATAAGGTTTTCCGCTATGGTAAAGGTGGTTTTGCCAATGAGCACACTGCGATCCAAAAACGGATTGATATAGACGCCTTCGGGCAATGTTTCTGAAATTTCAGCTACCCTATCCTGTACGGCTTTAATAACTTGGATGGAATTGCCATCTTTCAGCATCATTACTTGACCAAGAACTTTTTCACCTTCGCCGTTTCCTGTGATGGCGCCAAAACGCGGGGCACTTCCGAATTGAACCTTCGCGATATCCTTCACATAAATAGGAAAGCCATTTTCGTTTTTTACCACGATATTCCCTATATCTTCCAACGAAGTTGCCAATCCCTCGCCCCGAATGAAATAAGCTTGGTTTTCCTTTTCAATATAGCCGCCGCCGGAAATGCTATTGTTCTTTTCCAAGGCGGTAAATATTTCTGAAGCCGTGATATTCATTGCGTTCAGCTTGTGGGTGTTTATGGCAACTTCATACTGTTTTAAATGGCCACCCCAAGTGTTTACCTCAACTACACCGGGGATTCCGGAGAGCTGCCTCTTAACGATCCAATCTTGGATTGTGCGCAGTTGAGTGGTTGAGTATTTATCTTCATAGCCAGGTTTTACATCGAGAACATATTGATAAATCTCACCCAAACCCGTAGTTATCGGCCCCATTTGTGGGGTGCCAAAACCTTCGGGAATGTTTTCTGTGGCAGAATGGATTTTTTCTGCAATGAGTTGTCTGGGTAAATAGGTGCCCATACTTTCCTCAAATACAATAGTAACCACTGATAGCCCAAACTTGGAAACAGAACGGATCTCTTTCACCCCTGGAAGATTCGCCATTTCCAGCTCCACGGGATAAGTAATGAACTGCTCCATATCCTGTGTGGAAAGGTTTCGGGAAGTGGTGATTACCTGAACTTGATTGTTTGTAACATCTGGAACCGCACCTATGGAAAGTTGGGTTAGTGAAAAAATGCCAAAGCCTATCAACACTAAAGTGAACAACCCGATGATGAGCTTATTTTTTATACTGAATTGGATGATTTTTGATAGCATAGCAAATTTTTATATTTTTTTAAGCCGAAAGTATTCGGAAAAATGAAAGCTTTAATTGATTTTGATAATAACAGATTTGAGGATGATAGGATGGTTTAGCACAAAATTCAGACTATCAGTATAATTTTAAATACCGTAAACTTTAAATTCAACACAAAAACATCCTATCAAATTCCTATTGTCAGCCGAATCAATTAATCTCTATCGGCACGGTTCTTATCAGTCTTTTCCCTTTTACCATTAATGGAATTTCCAGTTTGATCTTGGTTGAGGTTATTTTCGGTCCTTATTTCAGCATGGCGAATTTGACCACCCAAATTACCCACTTGTGCAAAAAGTCCAAATGTTGCCAATGATACAATTAAGGTAATCCACAATAGTATTTTTGCAAACGACAATTTTTTGATGATTGCGTAAAAAGCGATTAGTGACAAACCCCCAAGAATTCCCATAAGCCAAACCGCCTTTTCGGCAAGTTCTTCGTGATTTTCAATCAATTGTTTTGAAAAACCCGGTAAATGCTCAACGGCTTCTTCCGCTTCTTCCCCTGTTAGGAAAACTGGAATGGTCAAGAGTGCCATTATTATAAAAGTTGCCAAAGCTACTTTTTGAATTTCTATGTTTTTAAAAGATTGACCATAAGCCAATAGTGCGGCTCCAATTATGGTTCCTATTATAGGAAAATGTGCCAATGCTAAATGAAGGTGTGTTGCATCCATGATTTTATATTTTTTGAGTTATTATTTTTTTTCAGAATTCCACTTTTCCGTCGAATTGAGGAGGTGGATAAAAGGGTGTAGAGAAGCCATAACTAAAGCTTTTAAACACTGTTTTATTTAAAATTTACTCAATGGATTTTCATTTCAAAGAGTTTAAATTTTTGTAGTTACCCATTTGGGGCAGCAATAAATAAACAGCGCTTCCTTTTAGGAAAACCTTTCCAAAAAGAACAGGATTTGTTGGGCTATACGAATTTGGGAGGATGAAAAATCGAGGATTCTTCGAGCGAAGAATACAGGTTCTGAAAGTGGAAATTGGAAGTAGTTTTGGATGAAATCAATGGTTTTAAGAGAGGGATTTCAAAAGCAACCAAAATCAACTCGGTAACTAAATGATTGCAGGAAGTATGTTGAAAAGGAAGTTTATCGTGCGCTTGTTTTTCCTCGTTGTCGTTTTTTCGGTGCTGGGCCTTTAAAACGCCGTAGTGTTTTTCAAAAAAAGTAAAAAAATCATCGCTGTAGTTTTCGGAATGGTATTGGGCGTGTTCCACCAGTTTATTCAGCATTAAAATATCGGCCATGCCCAGGCCTGCGCTTTGAAAAACGACGAGAAGCGAAAGGGAAATGGCAATTAAGGTTTTCATTCAACGCGAAAATATTCAATAATTCCCAGATGATATATGATTTATATCAATTTGGCAACGCATCTTCATAGTAACACATAAATCAATTAAATAATTGCGCAAAACAATAAAGTATATTTTAAAAAAGAAAAATGTTTGCTGAATTATCCGTTCGTCAGTAAGAAATTATAACTTCGTGCCAATTCATTTTTTAATATGACTGTCCACGATTTCAGCGACCAAAATTCTGTACTGAGCCAATTTGTCTCGGAAATGCGCAATGTTTCAACCCAAAAGGATTCCATGCGTTTTCGGAAAAACATTGAGCGCATAGGCGAAATTCTCAGTTACGAAATGAGTAAAACTTTGCATTACAAAACACAAGTTGTAACAACGCCTTTGGGAGAAAAACAAATGCAAGTGCCCGAAAATGACGTGGTGGTTTGCTCCATTTTGCGCGCGGCACTGCCATTTCACAATGGCATTATAAATTTTTTCGACAAAGCCGAAAACGCATTTATTTCTGCTTTTCGGCACCATCGCGATGGCAGTGACGATTTTGAGGTAATAGTCAAATATTTGGCCGCTCCGTCAATTGCAAACAAAACCTTGATCTTAACCGACCCAATGCTGGCTACCGGCAAAACTTTGGAAAATGTGCTTCGAGCCTTTAAAAATCACGGAACGCCCAAGCAAATCCATATACTTTCGATTATTGGCGCCAAACCCGGAATTGAATTTATTGAAAAGATTTTTCCTGAAAACACACACCTTTGGATCGCTGCA
>JBEBRF010000105.1:0-8186 GCA_040394975.1 Aequorivita soesokkakensis | reverse complement strand
GAAAACAAAGCTACGATTTAAAATTTAAAATTTAAGTTTCACTTTTCAAGTTTCACTTTTCAAGTTTCAAGTTTCAAAAATTCCAAATTCCAAATTCCAAATTCCAAATTCCAGCTTCCAGCTTCCAACTTCCAACTTCCAACTTCATATTTCACACTCCCCACTTCGCATTTCGCACTTCATTTCCCTATCTTTGCGGACTTATTTTAAGAAACAATTCTATGCAACTGTCTGAACTGGAAATTATCAGAAGGGAAAAGTTAGAACAACTGCGCGACCGCGGAATAAATCCGTATCCTGCGGAACTTTACCCCGTGAACAACACTTCAAAAAACATAAAAGAGCATTTTGAAGCAGGAAAAAAGGTGGTGGTTGCAGGTCGGTTGATGTCGCGGCGTATCCAAGGTTCCGCATCTTTCGCAGAGCTGCAGGATGCCGATGGCCGTATTCAGGTTTATTTCAATCGCGATGAAATTTGCCCCGGCGAGGACAAAAGCCACTACAACGAAGTATATAAAAAACTGCTGGACATAGGCGATTTCATAGGTATTGAAGGCGAACTCTTCAAAACGCAGGTAGGGGAAAAGACCGTTATGGTGAAGGATTTTACGCTATTGAGCAAAGCGTTGAAACCGCTGCCACAACCGCGGGTGGACGCCGAAGGAAAGGTCCACGACGCCTTTACAGACCCGGAACAACGCTACCGCCAACGCTATGCAGATTTGGTGGTGAACCCCCACATAAAGGAAATTTTCGTAAAGCGCACCAAGCTTTTCAATGCCATGCGCACCTTTTTTAACGAGAGGGGCTATTTTGAGGTGGAGACCCCCATTTTGCAACCCATTCCCGGCGGCGCGGCGGCGCGGCCTTTTATAACGCACCACAATTCGTTGGACATTCCTTTATATATGCGGATTGCCAATGAACTGTATCTAAAAAGACTGATAGTGGGCGGGTTTGACGGCGTATATGAATTTTCCAAAAACTTCCGCAACGAAGGCATGGACCGCACGCACAACCCAGAGTTTACCGCTATGGAAATTTACGTTTCCTATAAAGATTACAACTGGATGATGGATTTCTGTGAGCAATTGCTGGAATTCTGCGCTGTACAAGTAAACGGAACTTCTAAAACAACTTTTGGGGAACACGAAATAGATTTTAAAGCGCCTTATCCAAGAGTTACAATGGCAGAATCCATCAAGCATTTCACAGGTTTTGACATTACCGGAAAAACCGAGGACGAAATTAGAAAAGCTGCCTTGGACATGAAAATTCCCGTGGATGAAACCATGGGCAAGGGAAAGTTGATCGATGAGATTTTCGGCGAAAAGTGTGAGGGCAACTACATTCAGCCCACCTTTATCACAGATTATCCAAAGGAAATGAGTCCGCTATGCAAGGAGCACCGCGAAAACCCAGAGCTCACCGAGCGGTTTGAACTGATGGTCTGCGGCAAGGAAATAGCAAATGCTTACAGTGAACTGAACGACCCCATAGACCAGCGCGAACGTTTTGAGGCACAATTGAAATTGGCTGATAGGGGCGATGATGAGGCAACGGCGTTTATAGATTATGATTTTCTTAGAGCTTTGGAATACGGAATGCCGCCAACCAGCGGGATGGGAATCGGGATGGATCGATTGGTTATGTTTTTGACAAACAACGCTTCCATACAGGAAGTGCTTTTCTTCCCACAAATGCGTCCCGAAAGGAAAAAAGTGGAAATGACCGAGGATGAAAAGGCAATTTACACACTTTTAAAATCGAACTCGCCCGTTGCTTTGGAGGAATTAAAAACCCAAAGCGGGTTGAGCAACAAAAAGTGGGATAAGGCTATAAAAGGGCTTACGGCTTCTAAGGTGGCGAAAGTGGAAAAGATGGAGGAGGGGTTGATGGTTTCGGTTTTATAAACAAATCATTTATATCTAAATAAAAAGGAAATTTCAGCAATGTAGTTTCCTTTTTTTATGGTGCTTAATAATAAAGCTTGGTTTACTAATTTGATTTGAATGCTTTTTTAAATTGTAAATTATTAGTTATATCATATTATTGGCCGGGGTTGCAAAAGTAGTGTTCACGGTTTGGGCTGTTCCATAAAAGAACGAGCCGAGGCATAGCAGTAGTAGGACTGCTACCTTTTTTAAATGTAGATTCATAAGGTAAAAAATTTGGGGTTAGTAATAATTTAATTATTATTTCATTCGGTAAAACGGACATCAAAACGCCCTTCGCGTATTTGATGCACTACTCCATTTGAATCTTTCACATCAAACCAAAAGGTTCCCGCTACAATATGGTTATCGTAATCCAATTTTGTAATTTTTAACTCGCCTCTTTTCGTTTCATTTGTGTAGTAAATTTCTCTATTAGAGATATAAGTACCGTAGGCATTTTCATTAATATTATCTTTTAGTATATATGTGTTGTTAGGAAACACTTCCAACCTTTTAGTGCTTAATCCAATAAGTACAACATTATTATCAGAGTCTCTTTTACTTCCTTGTAATGAAAAGTAATACCCCCCATTCACAAACTGATATACACAATCAAGCTTATTTGGCACATTTCCCGGCAAAAAAACCTCTCCATCCAGCAAGCAACCAAAGGTGCCCGCGCCAGTTTGGGTGGCCGGGGGTAGTTGGTCCACGGGGTCTGGTGGTGGGTTGTCATCATCTTTGTTGCAGCAAGAGATTGTGGTTGCCAAAAAAATGAGCAGGATGTATTTTGGTAGGCTTATGCGTTTAAAAAAGTTGTTTTTCATGTTTTGTAGTTTAGGGATTAACTGTTGGGTTTTAAATGTAGGAAAGAAAATTTACTTAAGATTATGATTTAAATCATATTGGTTATCTGGGTTGCAAAAGCAACAATTAGACTTGGTTTAAATGTAGGAAAATAATTACCGCAAAAAAGTAAGTGTAAACACGTATTTTCTTAATGCACACTTGACTGGCGTTAATCATATTAACCAAGAACAGAGAGCAGAGAATAGAGAACGGAGAACGGAGAACAGAGAGCAGAGAACAGAGAACAGAGAACAGAGAACAGAGAACAGAGAACAGGGAACAGAGAATAGAGAATAGAGAATAGAGAACGGAGAACAGAGAACAGAGAGCAGAGAACAGAGAACAGAGAATAGAGAACAGAGAACAGAGAGCAGAGAGCAGAGAATAGAGAACAGGGAACAGAGAACAGATAACCGAGAACCGAAAACCGACCCCGATTAAACTTATTTAAATTTTCAACGTCATAGCTATGTTAAACATTAAAAAATCATAGGATGATGAAAAAAGCAATGATACTTTTTATGGCGCTGACTACCTTCGCCATAAGCGCGCAAGACCAACAGGACAAAAAGCAAGAACGCAACCGCTGGCACCAAAATTTAAGCCCGGAACAGCGTGCCCAATTGCAGGCAAAAAAACTAACGCTGCAACTGGATTTGGACCAGACCCAGCAGGCACAGGTAAACCAACTCCTTTTAAAAAGTAAAAAGAACCGGCCGGAAGTCCCGAAGAACAGAAAGGAAATGACCGAGGCCCAAAAGTTTGAGGCAAGGATTGCCCGGCTCGATAGCCAAATTGCCTTTAAAAGTGAAATGAAACAAATCCTTGATGAAAAACAATACCAAAAATGGGAAAAGGCAAAGGCCCAAAGAAAACCCCACTTTAAGGACCAAGGGCGAAAAGGAAGGCATGCCCGAGGTTAAATAATCACAAAAAAATCAGAAATTTGGCGTACTTATTGTTTTGGTTAGTACCAAATTGGTTACATTAGTAATCTTAAAACTAAAATTTAAAGCAATGAAAAACATATTAACTGTATTTGCATTCGTGGCTGCCCTTTTTGTTGGAGCACAATCCGTCAATGCCCAGGAGCTGTCCCAGGACAAAAGCAGGCCCGAGGTAATTGCAAAAGCTGAAACTGCACAATTAACAGATGCGTTGGACCTTAATGGAGACCAAAGCCGTGCCGTATTTAGAGCACTTGTTGCAAAGCAAGTGGGCTACCAAAAAAATGCCGATAACGCTGCAGAAAAGAAAAAACTGGACGAGCAGTTAAAGGATTCAATGAAGAAAATCCTTTCGGCAGACCAATACGCCAATTGGTTAAAACTGAATAATTAGTGATTGATTATATTTAAACCCAAGGCCCTCTCTACTTTTAGAAAGGGCCTTTTTTTGTTGGGATAATGAAGCGCGCTGTGCCCTCGGTGCCACTGGTCTTTGGGTTATTTTAACGTCCGTGCCACTTTCCCGCAAGCTGCAATGGTAGCATCCAAATCGGCATAACTTAGCGCGTCACAAATAAACCAGGTTTCAAAGGCGCTGGGCGCAATATAAATTCCCTCCCTCAACATTCCGTGGAAAAAGATTTTGAAGTTTTCATTGTTTGCATCCGCCGCGGAAGCGAAATCTGTTACGGGCTTTTCAGAAAAATGCACCGAAATCATTGAGCCTACCCTGTTGATTGTAAACTTTATTTTTTCGGAAGAAAGCACAGCATCCAAACCCTTATGGAGATATTCCGTTTTTTTATTTATGGAAGAAAACACTTCCCTATTTTGGTTGAGCTCGGTAAGCATGGCCACGCCAGCTGCCATTGCCAACGGGTTTCCGCTTAAGGTGCCCGCCTGATAAACGGGGCCAAGGGGCGCCAAATAATCCATGATCTCGGTCCGTGCCGCAAAAGCCCCCACGGGCAACCCGCCGCCAATGACCTTTCCGAAAGTGACAATATCTGCCCTAACCCCAAAGAGTTCCTGGGCCCCGCCGGGGGCAAGCCTAAACCCGGTCATCACTTCGTCAAAAATCAAAAGGATATTGTGGAGGTCACAAAGTTTTCGCAGGCCTTGCAAAAATTCTTCGGCAGGAGGGATGCAGCCCATGTTTCCGGCAACGGGCTCAATAATAATACAGGCAATTTCATTTTTGTTGGCGGCAATCACTGCTTCCACATTTTTTAAATCATTGTAATTCGCCAACAAGGTATCCTTTGCCGTGCCTTGGGTGACACCGGGGCTGTTCGGGGTGCCAAAGGTTACGGCCCCGCTTCCCGCCTCAATCAAAAAGGAATCGCTGTGGCCGTGGTAACAGCCGGCAAATTTTATGATTTTGTCTTTCCCCGTAAAACCGCGAGCCAAACGCACTGCGCTCATACAAGCTTCGGTACCACTGTTCACAAAACGGATTTTTTCAATATTCGGGACCATGGAAACGGCAAGGGCTGCTATTTCAGTTTCAATTTCGGTGGGCATCCCGAAGGAGGTTCCTTTTTTCGCCTTTTCGATTATCGCTTGTACCACGGGTTCATAAGCATGGCCCAGAATCATTGGCCCCCAGGAATTTATGTAGTCAATGAGTTTATTTCCATCAACGTCAAACAGATATGCGCCTTTGGCCTTTTCAACAAAAATAGGGGTGCCGCCCACTGCCTTAAACGCCCGTACTGGCGAGTTGACGCCTCCCGGAATAAGCTGTTGTGCCTCAGCGAACAACGCACTGCTTCTTTGGTAGTTCATTGTATAAAATTTATAAACTGAATATTTTCGTTATTGATTTTTTACTGGATGCAGATACAGCACTTGCCCCACGGACAAATCGTTGCTTTTCAATCCATTGTAAACCTTTAGGGTCTCCACGGTAAGATTAAAGCGCCTTGAAATGCTATAAAGGGTGTCGCCAGCCTGTACGGCATAGGTACCGATTTTGGAATCGTCAGGATTTGTGGTGCTCACTTTTTTGCCCAATACCTGTTCATCATAGGCCCCCAGATTATAGCGTTCTATAATGCCGATAAGCTTATCGGGATACTTGGGGTCTGTGGCATAACCTGCTTTTCGCAAGCCTTTGGCCCACCCTTTATAATCGTCCTTTTGAAGTTTGAACAGGTCTTGATACCGGCTTCGCTGGGTCAAAAACAGGGAATGGTCCCTGTAGGAATATTTTGGGTCTTTGTATTTTCTGAAGCATTCCCCGCGTTCGTCATCGTCGTGATAAACCCGGTCGCCTTCCCAGCCTGTATGACATTTGATTCCGAAGTGGTTGTTTGCCTTCCGTGTAAGTTCACCCGCTCCGGCGCCGCTCTCGAGAATGCCTTGGGCAAGGGTAATGCTGGCCGGAATGCCGTACTGAAGCATTTCTTCTTTTGCGATTTCGCGGTATTCCAGAATGTAATTGGCCACGCGCTCACTGTAGGGAATGTTCGCGGGAACAACCAAAACTTCGGGGTCTTTGGCTTTTGAGGTTTTTTCCTTGGCGGGTTGTTTCACCCTTACAACCCGTTCGGAATTATGTTTTTTTCTGTGATTTGCAGTTTTTTTGGATTTACAACTGCTGAAACTGACGCCGCATATTAGAAGGAGGATAATAATTCTGCCAATCATTTTATTCAATTATAGGAAGGTTTTTCTTTTTCAACTTTAGGTTCATCCCGGCAATGCCCTGCAGCCCTCCCGTATGAACCGCTAAAATACGGCTATTTTCTTTGAAATGCCCCTTTTTTAGAAGGTCCATAATTCCGTACATCATTTTTCCGGTATAAACCGGATCGAGCGGGATGTTGCACTTTTCCTTAAACCCATTTATGAAACGGATTAATTCAATATCTATTTTGCCGTACCCCCCAAAACAATAATCGTCTGTAATTTCATAATTGGTTTTGGAGGAATACTTGCTGACCTCGGCAGTTTGGAACGTGCCCTTCAGGGCCGAGAAGCCCAAAACTTTTTGGTTTTTATTGGAGGCCTTTACCAATCCGGCAATGGTGCCGCCGGTACCCACGGGGACGCATATATAGTCAAAGTGGCGTGCCTCTTCCGTTAATATTTCCATGCAGCCCTTTATGGCCAGGGGGTTCGTTCCGCCTTCTGGAATTAGATAGCATTCGCCAAATCGCTCCTTTAAATTGTGGAGGAAACCACTTTCCCCTTTGCGTCTGTAATTTTCCCTGTCAATGAAATGAAGTTGCATCCCACACTCCTTTGCAAAGGAAAGCGTAGGGTTTTCAGCTATTTTCGTTTGCAGTTCCTCGCCGCGAATCACCCCTATGGTTTTAAAGCCATACTGTTTTCCCGCTGCCGCCACTGCCGCGATATGATTTGAGAAAGCCCCGCCGAAGGTTAGTAGGGTGGAGTGTCCAAGTTTGGCCGCGGCGAGAAGATTATAGTGCAGTTTCCTGAATTTATTGCCCGATATATGGGGGTGCAACAGGTCTTCCCGTTTTAGATATAAAAATTGGGCGGCCAAACCGAAAGCTGGGAGATCGATTGGAACCGTTACTGCTTTCTCATTTGGAAGTACATGCAACATGTTGCAAATATAGGTAACAAATCTTCGAAGAAGGGGCCAGAGAAAAGGGCTATAGGAAAATTCTTAAAAAACCAAATAAAATCTTAAATAATGTAGGAATAGACTGATAATTAGTCATTTATTTAGTAAAAATTTAAACATTTCGTCTAATTTTTTTGCTTTTTAACTTATAAATGCACTACTATTGCGTTAATATTTTCAACAACCCCAAATTATGAAAATAAAACTACCTACGCGGTGGCCAGCTATTGTGGCCGCAATTTTCTTGACCCATACTGTTTCCCACGGCCAAGTGGGAATAAATACAACCACTCCCAACGGAATTTTAGAGATTAGCAGCAACAATCAAGGAGTTGTGCTTCCCCGGTTGGCACTTACTGCAACTAATGTTATGGCGCCGGCCACCAACCCCCAGGGCGGGGATATTCCCAATGGGACTGTTGTTTATAATACCAATAAAACATTCACGGGCACCAATGATGTTTCGCCGGGCATATATGTTTGGATTGACGAATGGGTGCCGCAATTTAGCAGAAAACAAAGTGAATTATTTAGAAGTGAAACTTATTTATTCTCCAGGGCTTCGGATAGTTATAGAGCCATAAATTTTGAAGAAGCACTAACTTTTGAAGCCGAATATACCGGAAATTACCGAATTGATATAAAGGTAAATTTCGGTGGCGGCAATGCCAAAGTACCGGATCAAGGATCAGGAAGCAGCAAATCAAATGGAAATCTAAATATTGCAAAAGCGTCTGGAAAATTCAGGTTTACCATTGATGGCGATAATTATTACATTCCGGCCCATGCCTATTCCACGGCCTACGACTCAAGTATAGGAGCTACAAATTATTTTGCGATATGGCAGGAATATTC
>JBEBRF010000104.1:0-8340 GCA_040394975.1 Aequorivita soesokkakensis | reverse complement strand
ACGGCAAGTAAACCTTCGCTTTTGACTTTTAATGAAGTAACAACCTTATTCCACGAGTTTGGCCACGCCCTTCACGGAATGCTTGCGAACACTAAATACCCAAGCCTTTCGGGAACCAGCGTTTACTGGGATTTTGTAGAACTACCGAGCCAGATTTTAGAGAATTGGTGTTACGAAAAAGAAACGCTTGAGCTTTTCGCAAAACATTACAAAACCGGGGAATTGATCCCGATGGAATACATTGAAAAAATAAAGGATTCCGCAACTTTTTTGGAAGGAATGGCAACGTTGCGCCAATTGAGTTTTGGCTTGCTGGACATGGCTTGGCACGGAGGCGACCCTTCAAACGTAAAAGATGTAAAATCCTTTGAAGTTGCTGCTTTTGCTGACACACAATTGTATCCAGACGTGGTGAAAAACTGTATGAGCACTTCGTTTTCGCATATTTTCCAAGGCGGATATTCGGCTGGTTATTACAGCTACAAATGGGCCGAAGTTTTGGATGCGGATGCTTTTGCGCTTTTTAAACAGGAAGGCATTTTCAACAAAAAAGTGGCTGATAAATTCAAAGGTTTTGTGCTTTCACAGGGCGGAACGATGGACCCAATGGAGCTTTACATAAAATTCCGCGGGCAAAAACCCGACCCCGAAGCACTTTTAAAACGCGCCGGCTTGCTGAAATAAAAAAAGGCTTCAAAAATATGTGATTTTTGAAGCCTTAAAATTTCAGCATATGGACTCTTTCCCAATGCCTAATGCCTAAAGCAAAGCAGCCATTAATTCAATATAAATTTCTTCGTAAAGGAATGTCCGTTTTCCAAAGTGAACTGCGCAATGTAAAACCCTTGCGCAAATTGCTGAAGCGGGATGCTTCCGGTAGTGCCGTTCAATTCCTTTGAAATAATCCGTTGTCCGGCAACATTGAACACAGCCACCCCATTTACGGCTGAAACCGTGTTGTTCAATCTAAAATTCAAGGATTTCTCCTTAACGAATACGGTTATTGCATTCTGTGTAAAATCGTCAACGGAAAGGGTTTGTGGTTTGGCGGCCTCAATCAAAAATTCAAGGCCGAGTTTTGTAAATTTCACCGCATGGTCCGGGGTGTTGAAAAAAGCATAAACATCATTTGCGGAATGGATTAATGGGTTTGATTGGCTAAAGGAGGCTTCAAATGGAAAAGCGGCATCATATCCATTGTCTGCCCAACTTGCGTGATCGGAGCAACCGTAGCCGCATTCGGTATAATTATAGGTGAAATTGTGGCCGGGGTTGGGGTTGCCGCTGTTGTAATGGTCCATCAAATCGGTCAAATAATCATTTAACTGTGAACTGTTGTACCAATCTGTGGTGATGTATATGTCGCTATTGGAACCGTTGAAACCTGTCATATCAAACTGTACATAGGCTGAAACATTCACGCCGCTATTGGCATAAGACTCGGCAATTTCCGCAGAACCAACCAGACCAATTTCCTCAGCCGCAAAGGCCATAACCTCAATACTGCGGTTGGGAATGAAATTTTTGGCTATCAGCACCCGCACCATCTCGTTTAGCGAGGCGATACCTGAGGCATTGTCATCAGCCCCCGGGGCGTCGTTTTTGTTGCCAAAGGAAGTGGAATCTATATGTCCGCCAATGATTACAAATTCATCTGGGGAATTGGCGCCATCAATGGTAAGAATTACGGAGGGCATTGGCGTATTTACGTGGTTGTAAATGCGGGTGCTAATATCGGTTCTTCCGGAAGCAAGAATCATCGCGTCCCATTTTGCCTGTTGGTCCATCACGGCCTGCACTGCCTGTGCCTTGGTGTGGTAGCGGGTGCCGTAATCCTGCAATTCCAGAATATCATCTTCAATGTTCTGTCCGTTCACCAAATCAAGGCATTCATTCACAAAAGCGTCCTCGGTTATGGTATAATCTATAGTTGAAATTCGGCGGGGCGTGATGTTCAAGGCCTGCAACGCTTTTTCTTCCGTGGCCCTGAAAATATAGCCCGGGCCGTGGGTGAGCACATTGTCGTGAATCTCGTGTGACACTTCTTCGGAAAGGAGAACGGCGGCTTGCCTACCCTGAATATCCAAAATCTGCATATCATCTGGAAAGAGCGCTTTGAAGGAAATTGCATCATTTGCATCCATAGTAGCATAAATGGAGGGACCGTTTTGGGCTGTTGAAGCAATTGACACCAAAAGAATGGTGAAAAGGGAGAGGGTAAAATTTTTCATCGGGAATTTTATAAAATTTAAGATGCGTAAAAGTAAGATTAAAGTATCATTTTTCCACGCTTTCCCAAAGTTTAACTATTTAGGCCATAATGGGCAATGAACTAAATAGTTACCAACTGCATATATGTTCTTAAAACTTCCCTATTTTTGAAAGACAAAAAAATTGATTTGGAATTACTCGATCCAAACCGCTGGGTGGACAATTATGCAGATTATCTCTACAATTACACCATTGTCAGGGTCAATGACCACATTGTTGCGCAGGACCTAATTTCCGAAACTTTTTTGGCGGGGCTCAAATCGAAAAAAAACTTTAAGGGCGAATCCACAGAGCGCACCTGGCTTATTTCCATCCTTAAGCGGAAAATCATAGACCATTATCGAAAAATAAATTCCCCAAAAGGAAAGGCCGAGGTCCATATTGGGTACAAAAATGATACCTCCGAAGGCGATTGGCTGGAGGAAAACGCCGCAGATCTATTTGACAAAACCGCGGAAGACACCATGGAAAACAACGAGCTTGGGCTGGCAATTCTTGATTGTTTGGACAAACTTCCTGCAAAACAGGCCGCCATTTTCAAAATGAAGACAATTGAAAGCTATGACACGGAGCTCATTTGTAAAGAATATAATATAAGTGCGTCTAATCTTTGGGTAATCATCCACAGAGCCCGAAAAAGCTTGGCGGAATGTTTGGAAAAAAATTGGTTTAACTAAAAAATATGAAATTATTTCTAAAGTGTGATGAAGCGGCTCACGTTTGTGACAAAAGCCAATATAAAGAATCAAGTTTTCTCGAAAAGTTGAATCTGAAAATCCACTTACTGTTGTGCCCTTTATGCCGGGCCCACGTAAAAAGAAACTGCACACTAACCCAAAACCTGCATCGTTCAAACCTCAAAACCCTGAGGCCCGAGGAGAAAGAATTGCTGAAAAAACGAATGGAAGACGAAATAAATATAGGCCACAACCCTTAAAGCATTTCAAAAACCACAAAAAGCAATAACCAAAGTATTGGCAATCCCTCCACCCAAAACGAGCAGAAATATTGGTTTTGGGAAGTCTTTGCAATGACCAACAACCAGCCCAAAACCAAACAGAAGCACAAAAGGCTTATAATATAGGCCACCTCAGAGCGGTGCTTAAAAAACTCAAAAACCAAACAAATAGTCAGCACCCCCAACCCCAACAGTTTTGTGTTCCGCACGCCCAGTTGCTGTGGCAAGGTTTTCAAATTCAGGGAATCGTAGGGAACATCGCGTATTTCAAAAGGCAGAAGAAGCGCCACAACAATTAAAATCCTTTGAAGGAAAGTGAGCAGCACCTCCACCGAAATAGCAGTATCTGCAGCCACAACGGGCACAATTACGGTAATTCCCGCCCACACAAAAGCCACCACAAAAATCTTGATGCCCGCGAAATTCCGCAGATTTTTATGCCTGATAAAAGGCACCGCATAAAAAAAGGTTGCAAGCCCAAAGCCAAACATCACCAATAAAATATCCACCGGAAGCGCGAAGGCTATGCACACAAATAACACCAAACATACCCCCGAAAAAATCTGGATAACCCTCAAGGAATTTGTCAAACTCCGGTGATGCAGCCCGGCCACCTTTGCATATTTCACAAAATTATAACCCGTCAAGGCCCCAAGGAACACAACGGCCCAAACGGGGTGGTCCACCTGCAGTTTATACTCCAAAGTGGTTATGGCAAACAGGGCCACCACCGCCAATGCAACATGGATGCTACTGTTAATATAAAACGCAAAAATCCCCTTCAATAGTTTCATTATATCAAAAATAACCAAAGTGGCATCATCCTTTATATTTCGTTGAAAAATTAAATTTTTTCAGAATGCAAAAAGAGGACTATTTTAGGTTAAATATTGTAATTTTGCCACCTAAATTCAATCGCAAATAATGAATACAGATTCTTTTGCTTTACGGCATATCGGCCCCCGGGAAAACGACCTTCCCGAAATGCTCAAAACCATCGGAGCCAGCTCTATGGACCAACTTATTTACGAAACCGTTCCAGACGATATCCTGCTGAAAAAGGCACTGGACCTGGACACCGCGATGAGCGAGCAGGAATACCTGGAGCACATTACCGATCTTTCCTCTAAAAACAAGCTTTTCAAAACATATATTGGGCTGGGCTACCACCAGGCCATAATGCCGCCCGTAATCCAACGGAATATTCTGGAAAACCCGGGATGGTACACAGCCTATACGCCCTACCAAGCCGAAATCGCCCAAGGCAGGTTGGAAGCCTTGTTGAATTTCCAAACCACCGTTGCCGACTTAACCGGAATGGAACTCGCAAATGCCTCCCTATTGGACGAATCCACAGCCGCCGCCGAAGCAATGGCCTTGCTTTTTGCCGTCCGCGAAAAGGAAAAGAAACAAAGTGATGCTTCAAAATTCTTTGTTTCGGAAGAAATTCTTCCGCAGAACCTTTCAGTACTTGAAACACGGTCCCTTCCTTTGGGTATAGAATTGGTGGTGGGCAATCACGAAAATTTCGATTTTTCAGAAGGATTTTTCGGGGCAATCCTTCAATACCCGGGCAAAACGGGAAAAGTCCACAACTATAAGGAATTCATCCAAAAAGCCAACAATGCACAAATAAAAGTTGCCGTTGCAGCAGATATTTTGAGTCTCGTAATGCTGGAATCTCCCGGCCATTTCGGCGTTGACGTGGTTGTTGGAACCACGCAACGTTTTGGAATTCCGTTGGGTTACGGCGGACCGCACGCGGCTTTTTTCGCTACAAAAGATGAATACAAACGAAGCATCCCCGGACGGATTATCGGCGTTACAAAAGATACAGACGGCAACCGTGCCTTGCGGATGGCGCTGCAAACCCGTGAACAGCACATTAAGCGCGACAAGGCAACTTCAAACATTTGTACCGCACAGGTTTTACTGGCAGTAATGGCCGGAATGTACGCGGTTTATCACGGGCCCGAAGGTTTGAATTACATTGCGCGAAAAGTGCACAACGGCGCAGTCACGCTTGCAAATGTCTTGGAAAAATTGGGCTTTGAGCAAATAAACGAAACCTATTTTGATACCATCGCCATAAAGACCGATGCCACGAAAATCAAGTTTTTGGCCGAAGCGAAGGAAATGAATTTCTACTATCCGGATGACGAAACGGTTTCCATTTCAATAAACGAAACCACGACCGTAAAGGATTTGAACAAAATCGCGTCCATCTTTTCCGAAGCCATAAAAAAGGATTTCCAAAAAATTACGGAACTGGAAACTGGATCTAAAATTCCGCAGGAAGTTGCCCGTAAAACCGAATTTCTGCAACAGGAAGTCTTCAACAAATACCACAGCGAAACCGATTTGATGCGCTACATCAAAAAACTGGAACGAAAGGATCTTTCGTTGAACCATTCTATGATTTCCCTGGGCTCCTGCACGATGAAGCTGAACGCTGCCGCGGAAATGCTGCCGCTGAGCGACCCGATGTGGGGCAACGTGCACCCCTTCGTTCCCGTGGAACAGGCCGAAGGTTATCAAATTGTGCTAAAGAAACTCGAAAAACAACTCACGGAAATCACCGGTTTTGCGGCCACATCACTTCAACCAAACAGCGGCGCCCAGGGCGAATACGCAGGCTTGATGGTTATTCGCGCCTATCACGAGTCGCGCGGTGAAAGCCATAGAAATATTTGCTTAATTCCTTCCTCAGCCCACGGTACAAACCCCGCGAGTGCCGTAATGGCGGGAATGCAAGTGGTAGTCACAAAATCTACGGAAGAAGGTAATATTGATGTGGAAGATTTGCGCGAGAAAGCCATAAAACACAAGGACAATCTTTCCTGTTTGATGGTTACCTACCCATCCACACACGGGGTTTACGAATCCGCAATCCGGGAAATAACAGGAATTATCCACGAAAATGGCGGACAGGTTTATATGGACGGCGCAAACATGAACGCCCAGGTTGGGTTGACAAATCCGGGTGCCATTGGTGCCGACGTTTGCCATTTGAACCTTCACAAAACCTTCGCCATTCCGCACGGTGGCGGCGGTCCTGGCGTTGGCCCAATTTGTGTGGCCGAACAATTGGTTCCGTTTTTGCCGTCAAATCCCGTAATAAAAACTGGCGGCGAAAAAGCGATTACCGCAATTTCCGCAGCACCTTATGGCAGTTCGTTGGTGTGCTTGATTAGTTACGCCTACATTTGCATGCTTGGCGTAAACGGGCTGAAAAAAGCCACACAACATGCCATTCTGAACGCAAATTATATAAAGGAAAGATTGAACGGCCATTACGAAGTCCTTTACGCAGGCGAACGCGGCCGCGCGGCCCACGAAATGATCGTGGATTGCCGACCCTTTAAAGCGAAGGGAATTGAGGTGGGCGACATCGCAAAACGGTTGATGGATTACGGTTTCCACGCGCCCACGGTTTCCTTCCCAATTGCCGGGACTTTAATGATCGAGCCCACTGAAAGCGAAAGCAAGATGGCGCTGGACCAATTCTGTGATGCGATGATTTCCATCAGAAAGGAAATTGAAGCGGCGGACAAAGACAATCCGAACAACGTTTTGAAAAACTCACCACATACGCTGCAAATGGTGACATCGGATGAATGGCAGTTTCCTTACAGCAGACAGGAAGCGGCCTTTCCATTGGAATATATTTCAGAAAATAAATTTTGGCCCTCCGTTAGAAGGGTTGATGATGCCTATGGCGACAGAAACCTTATTTGCACCTGTAATCCGATAGAGGAATATATGGAAGCTTAAAAAAGTTTGCAGTCGCAGTTTTCAGTAGTCAGTTTTAAAACGAAATTAATTTACCGAACACTGCACCGGAAATCTGAGACTGAATACTGAGACTGAATACTGAGACTGAAAACTGAGACTGAAAACTGAGACTGAAAACTGAGACTGAAAACTGAGACTGAAATTGAACACTTTTTTTCCGTATTTTTAACTAAACTATTCAATTTATGAATGTCAAAATAACCGGTATAGGAAGTTACATTCCCAGCGAAATTGCGAAGAATGAACATTTTGGCGATCATCATTTTTACAATGAAGACGGTAGCCGTTTTGGGCAGGAAAACAGCACCATCATTGAAAAGTTTAAGGCCATTACCGGCATTGCCGAAAGACGTTATATCCCGAAAAATCTCAATACCTCAGACATCGCAGCATTTGCCGCCGAGAACGCCATTAAAAACGCCGGCATCAATCCCGAAACCTTGGACTACATTATTGTGGCCCACAATTATGGCGACGTGCGGCACGGCTCCATTCAGAGCGACACCGTTCCCAGTATTGCGACCCGCGTAAAGCACAAGCTGAAAATCCAAAACCCGCGTTGCGTGGGCTATGACATGCTTTTTGGCTGCCCCGGATGGATTGAAAGTATGATTCAAGCCAACGCATTTATAAAATCCGGGATGGCTGAAAAATGTTTGGTGATTGGTGCAGAGGCCCTTTCCCGAGTAGTGGACCCGCACGATCGCGATTCCATGATTTACAGCGATGGCGCCGGGGCAGCGGTTGTTGAGGCAACCACAGAAAATGGCGGAATCCTTACCCATTTCAGCGCTACCTATGCTTTTGATGAAGCGCATTTTATTTATTTCGGCGAGAGCAACAATCTGGAAAAAAAGGACAACCGCCGCTACATCAAAATGTTCGGCAGAAAGATTTATGAATTCGCGTTGAACAATGTGCCCGATGCAATGAAAACCTGCTTGGACAAAACGGGGATTGGTATAGATGAAGTAAAAAAAATATTCATCCACCAAGCCAACGAAAAAATGGATGAAGCCATCGTGAGCCGATTTTACAAACTTTACGGCAAAACCACCCCAGAAAATATAATGCCAATGAGCATCAACAAATTGGGCAACAGCAGCGTGGCAACGGTGCCGACACTTTATGATTTGGTTTTGAACGGCGAATTGAAAGGCCATTCCATCCAAAAAGGCGATGTGGTTATTTTTGCAAGCGTTGGCGCGGGAATGAATATTAATGCGATTGTTTACAAAGTTTAATTAATTCTGAATTCAGAATTCAGAATTCAGAATTGAAAAAATGTACGAAGGCAAGTTTCCTAAGAAAAGATA
>JBEBRF010000103.1:0-8349 GCA_040394975.1 Aequorivita soesokkakensis | reverse complement strand
CTCGGTTTGGAAACAATCGAAGATGAAGTTGGAAACGTGATAATCCGAAAGCCCGCCACCAAAGGTTTTGAAGATCGAAAAATGGTTGTTTTGCAAAGCCATTTGGATATGGTGCACCAAAAAAATAACGATACCAATTTCGATTTTGACACACAAGGAATTGAAATGGTTGTCGATGGCGATTGGGTGCGTGCAAAAGGAACCACTTTGGGCGCGGACAACGGTTTGGGAGTTGCCACAATTATGGCAATTCTTGAAAGCAACGGAATACAGCATCCTGCGATCGAAGCTCTTTTCACGATCGATGAAGAAACCGGAATGACGGGCGCAAAAGGATTGAAAGGCGGCTTGCTGAAAGGCGATATTCTTTTGAATCTCGACACCGAAGAAGACGATGAAATTGGCGTGGGATGCGCCGGCGGCGTTGATGTTACCGCAACGGGAAGTTATTCAGAAATGGAAGTTCCTACAAATTCCGTTGCTTTTAAAATTACAATAAAAGGTTTAAACGGCGGCCACAGCGGGATGGACATTATTAAAGGTTTGGGCAATGCCAATAAATTGATGAACCGTTTACTTTTTGCTACAAAGGATTTTATGCAATTGGCAAAACTGGAGGGCGGAAGTCTTCGGAATGCGATTCCGCGGGAAAGTGTTGCGCAGGTTTTGGTTTCTTCCGAAGAAAAATTTATTGCGGAATTTGAAAAGATGAAAAAAAATATTCTTTCTGAATACAAATCTTTGGAACCCAATCTTTCCATTTCCACTGAAAAAAGTGATGAATCTTTTTCAAAAGTAATGGCCGAAACAGATCAAAAAATATTTCTGAATGTAATGAACTCAGCCCACAACGGCGTTTTCAGAATGAGCCCGGATATTGCCGATTTGGTAGAGACCTCAAATAATATTGCCAAGGTTTCAGTTGAAAATGGGAACATTAAAATTGAATGTTTAACGAGAAGTTCCGTTGAATCCTCAAAAGCGGAAATGGCAAACACGCTGATTTCAGTTTTTGAACTTGCAGGTTACGAAGCAAAACTTGCGGGCGATTATCCCGGTTGGGCGCCAAATATGGATAGCCCAATTTTAAAAGTTTTGGATAATCTATACCAAAAAATGAACAACGGCGAAAAAGCAAATGTTGCCGCCTGCCACGCCGGATTGGAGTGCGGGATTTTGGGCCAGAATTATCCCGAAATGGATATGATTTCCTTCGGGCCAACAATAAAGGGAGCGCATTCTCCCGATGAACGCGTAAGCATTTCCTCAGCCCAAAAATATTGGAATTTTGTATTGGAAATCTTGAAGAACATTCCGAAGAAATAGAACAACGAAACACGACCGCTTCGCTGCACGACCCACGACTGATTCCTCAAAAATGAGAAGTTGTTAATGGAAAGCAGTCGTTTTTCCCATAAGTCGTGGTTCGTGATTCCTTTAAATCGTGATTCGTGATTCCAAAAAAAAGAGGAGCCAATTTAAAACGGGTTCCTCTTTATAATTAGAGCCACGACCGCTTCGCTGCACCACGACCCACGACTGATTCCTCAAAAATGGGAAGTTTATTATAAAAAAGGATATCAGTGGTGATTCTTTTAGTCGTGGTTCGTGTTTCCCTTCAATCGTGTTTCGTGATTCAAAAAAAAAGAGGAACCAATCAAAAAAACTGGTTCCTCTTTTGTATTTATGCAATTTGAAATTATTGAACTATATCAACAATTTCAAGGTTGAAGATCAATTCAGAATCTGGAGGGATCACCCCGGGAATTCCTCTGTTTCCATAAGCCAAGTGTGCAGGAATAAAGATGGTGGCTTTGTCGCCCACTTTCATTTTCAACAAACCTTCGCGGAAACCGGGGATTAGTTGTGCCTCGGTGCTATAATCTGTGGGCACGGGAGTATATTGTCCGGCGGCCTTTCGCATATCGTCAACCATTTCAAACCTTTCCGCATTGGCCAGAATGTTTGAATCAAACAGGTGACCGTCAGTAAGATAGCCGGCATAGTTCATTAAAATTTTATCGCCTTGTTTGGGCTGGGCGCCGGTCCCTTTTTCGGTGAAAAATATTTTTACCCCGGAAGGCAAAGAATCTGCTTTTGCACGAATGGCGTCCAGCTCCTCTAATTGCTGGGCGGCTACTGAGGCAATACGCTCTTCCTTTTCTTTCTTTTCCTGTTCTATTTTGGCCATTTCTTCCGTGAAATAGGGAACCTTCACGTTTCCTTTATTGATGATATTCACAGTTTGGATAATAACCGGCTCTTTTGGCTTGTCTCCCGGTTTTTCGGTTTCAACGCTTCCGATTGAGTCCACTACTTCTTGGCCAATTACTATTTCGCCAAAAACGGTATGTCTTCCGTCAAGCCATGGGGTTTCCTTTAAGGTGATAAAGAACTGGCTGCCGTTAGTGCCCGGTCCTGAATTTGCCATAGCCAAAAGTCCTTTTTTGCTGAAACGGATGGTATCTGTGATTTCATCAGGAAAAGCATAGCCGGGACTTCCGGTGCCATCGCCTTTTGGATCGCCGCCTTGGATCATAAAATCCTTAATGACGCGGTGAAAGGAGAGTCCGTCATAAAAACGCTTTCCTTTGTAAAGAGAGTCCACCATTCCATTGGTGCCTTCAGCGAGTGCAACAAAATTTGAAACGGTCAAAGGGGCGCTTTCGTTTTTCAATTTTGCCACGAATGTGCCTTTATTGGTAATAATTTCGGCATAAACGCCATCCTTCAAATCGGGATATTTTTCTTGGCAGGACGCAAAGGCAAGGGTGAGTGATAAAAATAAAAATGTTAGTTTTTTCATGGGTGTTGATTTAATTTTAGTTTGATTGTTCAATTGAGTGTAAAGTGACCGTGCTCTGTACGGGAACGTTTGAGCCCAGTTTTTCTTCAATCCCGTAATAGCCATAGGCTTTATAGGAAGGAAAAAGGAAGGTTACTTTTTCTCCTTCCTTCATAAGTTTTATGCCTTCGCGAACCCCGGAGATGAGTTCTTGGTTGCTTTGGTCAACCTTGTAATGTTGCATGCCGTTTTCTACTTCGGAAACAATAAGGCTTCCGTCAAGATATTTCACGTCATAGGTGAATGTAACCACGTCTCCCATATCGGGCATTTCGGATGTGGCCGTATCGCGTTTGTTGTAAAAATACCAAAAGCCGTTTTCGGAAGATATATAAGTATGGGTAGAATCTTTGGCGATTATTTGACCTATGATTTTTTTTTCTTCGTCATAGATTTTTTTGTTGCGAATGGCAGATTCCTTTATAAAAGTTCCAGACCTGCTTTGTATTGGAGATCGGGCCTCGGGGCTTTTGCAGGAAATAATTGCCAGCGAAAAAAGTAAAAAATAAATCAGCTTTTTAAGCATTTGTGAGTTGCTTTTTATACCGTGGCAAGATACTAATAAATTCGTTTATTGTTTTGTTAAGGTCTTGCGAACTTTTTCCTCCCGCAGCATTTATGTGGCCGCCGCCGCTGTAATGGTTGCGGGCGAAATCGTTCACCGAAAAATCGTCTTTGCTTCGGAAGGAAATTTTCACCAAATTTTCCTGTTTATTTTCAATAAAGATGACAGCGAAAACCACCCCTTTCACTGAAAGCGCATAATTCACGAACCCTTCGGTATCGCCTTTTTTGAAGTTGTGATCGTCCAATTCCTTTTGCGTTAAAGTGATATAGGCCGTGTTGAATTCAGGTAAAATATGCAAATTGTGCAAGGCCACGCCCAAAAGTTTCATTCGGTCCGGGCTATTGGTATCGTACACATTTTGATTGATTATTGCACCCTTTGCCCCAGCTTCTATCAATTTTGCAGCAACACGATGCGTTGTGGGCGAAGTGGACGAAAACCGAAACGAACCTGTATCGGTCATAATTCCGGTGTAAAGATTTATTGCAATTTCTTTCGAAAGTTTTTCCGCTTGGCCCAGTGCTTCCATAAAATGGAAAACCATTTCGGAAGTGGAGCTCATTTTCACATCACTAAAAGTTGCCATCGCATAATCCGCGGGTTGTTGGTGATGGTCTATCATCACAAATTTTGCGGAAGTTTTTTCCAAAACGGTTTGCAGTTCGCCAACCCTGTCCAAACTGTTGAAATCCAACGTGAAAATAACATTGGCACGTTCAACCAACTCTGTACTTTTCGGCACTTCTTTTTCGAAAACGATTATTTCCTCACAACCCGGTAGCCATTTCAAAAAATCTGGAAAATCGTTGGGCATTATGACTGTGACGATGTGGCCCAGACTTTTCAGAAAAAAGGAAAGTCCCAAACACGAGCCAACCGCATCGCCATCGGGGTTTTTGTGGCCAACGATCACGATTTTTTTTGGGGAAGTGAGCAGGGTTTTTACAGTTTTGGTAGTTTCTTTATTCATAGGGGGCGAAGATACGAAAAGCCCCCTAACCCCCAAAGGGGGAATTTGTTCTTTAATAGTTGACAATGTTTCAGTAAATACAGTAGTTTTTATTGTTACAATGTAAGCTTTAGGCTTTAAGCTTTAAACTTTGAGCTCTAAACTTTAAGCTTTATACTTTGAGCTTTAAACTATAAAACAGTATTTTTGCCGAAATTTAAAAAACAAAATGAGAACAGACAGAACATTCACAATGTTAAAGCCCGACGCAGTTGAAAAAGGACACATTGGCGCCATTCTTGAAAAAATAAACGCTTCCGGTTTTAGGATCGTTGCGATGAAACTTACCTACATGACTACACAAGATGCGCAGGCATTTTACGCTGTGCACAGTGAGCGCCCATTTTACGGCGAATTGGTGGAATATATGACCCGCGGACCAATCGTGGCGGCAATTCTTGAAAAGGAAAACGCTGTTGAGGATTTCCGTACGTTGATTGGGGCTACCAATCCAGCGGATGCCGCCGAAGGAACCATCCGTAAATTATATGCAGCTTCCATCGGTGAAAACGCCGTCCACGGAAGTGATAGCGATGAAAATGCCGCAATTGAAGGTGCTTTTCATTTTGCTGGACGCGAAATGTTTTAAGTTTTTTACTAAATATTTTATACTGAAAACGCCTTCCGGTTTGGGAGGCGTTTTTTATTTGTGTTTAACATATTTTGAAATCCTTTCTTCCAATATTTTGTCTAATTCCTCGATGGAAATAAATTCAGCCGTGTCTTTATTTATTTCTTCAAATTGTTTTGAAATGCTAACTTTAAATTTATTGGTTTTCATATAAAAAATTAATATTTCAAATTTAAGAATTATTAAAGTGAAATACTACGATTGCTTTCTTTCCGGAAATTTTATTCAATGCAAAACCAATTTCTTAATCAATTCCTTCCCCAATTCCTCATTCAATAATTTCACTATTTTTTCCTTCCCATAACTCAATTCCTCGCGTAAAACTGAAGAGGAAAGTTGCACATAAAGTGTGTCGCGATCTAATTTAATATCTGTGGTATATTTTGAAATGGCAACGCCCATAACCGAATTCCACGCTTGTTTTGCGTTTACTTTGTCAAGACCTTTGTCCAAACGATTTGTTTGGATGAAATCTTTAAGAACGTCGCCAAGGCTTGTGTTTTCTGCGTTTCTTTTTGCCATAGTGGGTTAATTTGTTATTGGGTTATTGGGTTATGGGTTATTTTTCACTTCCGTCTTCTGTCATCCAGCATCAAACATCAATCATCATTCCTCAAAATCAAACTTTTTAAATTTCGAATAAATGTAAATTTTATTATCTCTATTTTTTACTGTCAATGTGCTGTCTTTCGCTTCAATCACCGTTTCTATCCATTCATCGAAAGGAGTTTTGTAATACATCCGCAGACTGTCTTCCTCAATTTTTAAAGTGAAATTTTCCGCAACTCCGTTTGTGGTGAAGCTTCCGTCAAATTTTGGTGAAACCTTGGTTCGCGTACCTTTATCTCCATTTATTTCAATATAGTCCACAACCAAATTTATATTGAATTCCTTTTTTTCGCCATCGGGCATTTTCACGGTTTTTATTTCCCAATAGCCGCTGAGGTTTTGCTTTTGGGCTTGGGGGTTGGGCTTTTCGCAGGAAAAAATAAAAACCGTAAATATTAAGAATGTGATTTTATAATTCATTTTTTTAAATTCTTTGCGGCCTCTGCGACTTTGCGGTTCAATTTTTACCGCAGAGGCGCAAAGGACGCGGAGTTAAGATTTCAACGGAAACATTTTATAACTCTGATGCACTTTTTTAATTACTTCCTCGGTACGTTCCGCGTGCGTATCACTTATAAATAACTGCCCGAAATTTTCATTGTCAACCAACGTAATCAAATGCTCCACCCGCGTTTCGTCCAATTTATCAAAAATATCATCCAAAAGCAAAATCGGGTTTGTTTTTGAATGGTTTTTAATGAAATCGAATTGCGCCAACTTTAAAGCGATAAGATACGATTTTTGCTGTCCCTGCGACCCAAATTTCTTAATTGGATGCCCATCAATTTCAAAAACCAGATCGTCTTTGTGAATTCCGAAATTGGTGTACTGCGTCATTTTGTCTTTTGAAATATTCTTTTGAAGCAACGTCAATAAATCATTTTCCTGCAATTGGCTCTCGTAAATTAGGTTGATACTTTCATTTCCGCTGCTTATTGATTTATATCGATTCAAAAAAATAGGCAGAAATTCTTCTAAAAAAGCAGTCCGCTTCCCAAAAATTGAAGTCCCAAAAGTGTGAAGTTGTTCGTTGTAAATATCCATCGTGTCTTGACTGAACGTATTGTTTACGGAGAAATATTTCAAAAGCGAATTGCGCTGCGCGAGTACTTTGTTGTATTTAATGAGCGTGTTCAAATAATTGGAATCGCGCTGCGAGATAACCCCGTCAATAAATTTTCTGCGGGTTTCGCTTCCTTCAATAATCAAGTCCCGATCTGCAGGCGAAATGATTACCAACGGCAAAAACCCAATATGCTCACTGAATTTTTCGTAAGCTTTCCCGTTTCGCTTTATTATTTTTTTCTGTGCTTTTTTGGCGCTTACTACAATTTTCTCGGAAGTTTCCTTTCTTTCGTAAAAACCTTCCACCACAAAAAATTCCTCGCCGTGCTTAATGTTCTGTGTCGTGATGGGATTGAAATAGCTTTTTCCGAAGGAAAGATGATAAATAGCATCCAGCACATTCGTCTTTCCCACGCCGTTGTTGCCCACAAAACAATTTATTTTTGGGTCGAATTCAAAGGTTTCTGCTTCAAAGTTTTTATAGTTGATTAAGGACAGTTTTTGTAAAATCATTTTTTAAATGGATTTAGGACAAATGGACATAGGACTTAAGACTAAAAAAGAAATTAAAGTATGGACAGAATTTTGATACTTTTGGATTCGTCCTATGTCCTACGTCTTTTTAGTCTGTTGTCATTTTTTTTCCGCTTTGCAAATTATTGAAAAATAAGAAATAGTAATCCTTTTTAATTCCATTAAAAATTTTATTTTTGCGCCATTCCAGCGAAGGCGGGAATATCATAAATTGAAGCAACATTATGGCAACGTACAACAAACGCGGAGGCAAACCAAGATCAAAAGCTGAAAAGGATAGCCAAATTGAAGAGAACAGCACCACGGCAGAAGTGTTCAACACGCTGGACCAAGGCGCATCAAGAACCGAAGCTTGGGTAGAAAAAAACCAAAAGGCAATCTTGGCTTTTATTATCATTGTGGCTGTTGGGGTTTTGGGCTATTTCGTTTACCACCAATATGTTAAAGGCCCAAAAGAAGCCGAGGCGATGAACGAAATGTTCCAAGCGCAAAGTTATTGGGAACAGGCTTTAACAGCTCCCGCAAAGGATTCTCTCTACAATCTTTCATTGCAGGGCGGTGAAGGAAAATACGGGTTCATTGATATCATTGAAAACTACGGCGGTACTAATGCCGCAAATCTTGCACGATACTACGCCGGAATGGCTTATTTAAACACCAACAAATACCGTGAAGCTATCGCGCAGTTGGATAAATTCAAAAGTGATGACGATGTTTTGGCACCGTTGGCGAAAGGAGCAATTGGCGACGCATTTGCCCAGTTGGGTCAAAATGAGGATGCGCTGAAATATTACGAAGAAGCAGCAAAAATGCGCACCAACGAGTTTACGAGTCCACGTTTTCTTTTGAAAGCCGGAATTGCCGCAATGTCATTGAACCAAAATGAAAAGGCGTTGGCACATTTCAAAAAAATAGCAGACGATTATCCAAAATCCAACGAAGCTACAAAGGCGGAAATTTATACCGGCCGCGCAGAAGCAATGAAAAAATAATGGCTACAGCAAATACAAATTTATCGGCTTACGATAAAAACACAATCCCAAACGCGAAGGACTTTCGGTTTGGGATTGTTGTTTCAGAATGGAATC
>JBEBRF010000102.1:0-8429 GCA_040394975.1 Aequorivita soesokkakensis | reverse complement strand
GCGCCCAAAGCCGCATCGCCGCCGCCGATGGCATAAATATTATCGACACTTCCGGAATAGGCGCCGATCACGTAATCGAACATATCAAAAGTTTTTACGCCCAAAGCCTCACGACTGTAAAAACCTTCGTGAATATTGGGCGTTGCGAAGCGGGTTAAATCCAACAAACCTTCGTCAACAACCGCCAAAGTATAGGTCATTGTTTTACCATTTTCTTCGGAAACTTTTACGGTGAAATTTTCCTCGGGTTTCAGCACATTCGGCATCGTTATTTTTGGGTGAAGCACCGTTGACGGATCTTCCACGGAAAGCGGAATAACGCCATAAAGCCGTATCGGCAAATCGTTTTTCGTTTGGCTGTGCGGCTGAAGCAGCGAAATATTCACATAAATATTCGGCGCCATTTCCTTCGTGATTTTTATTGCGGCTTTGGTTTCGCCCTTTTTGGTCTCGATCCAATGCGTTGCCAAAACTTCGGTACCGTTTTCAACGCTGACCAAAGCGTGGCCATCACTTCCCGACGGAAAGGTTATAAACGCTTCGTCGCCCACATTGTATTTTTCCTTGTCTGCTGAAAAGAGCAACATCCGCGCACTTTCAGCATCGCCGTCGCTGGGGCGTTGCCACCAATTTCTGTAGAAATAAGTGATTCTTCCCGTTGCGTGGCCGGATTGTTTATCGATTACGCGAATCAAATACCGGCCGCCTTCCTCTTCGGGAATATTTACAGTGAATTTACCCTTTCCACTGCCGTCGGTTTTTACTGTGAAATCCTTTACGGGACGGTGCACGGTTGAATTTTCGTATGTTGAAAGATTATCTTCCCCACGGTTCCACCACCAACGCCATTCAATTTGGAAAACCTTTACTTCCAACTCGCGATTTGCCACAACTTTGCCTTGGGCATCTACAGAAACCACATCAAAAGTTGTGTTTTCATCCGTGAAATAGGAAGCATAACGGCCAGCTTCGGGAGATTTCAACCCAACAAAATGGGAAAAAGGAGCGAGATCTTTCGAAAAAATATCCATTGAAAAATCGCCGCCGCCTTCATAAACCTTCGTCAAAAAAGTAGCTTTCAACATTCCGGGCGCATTCTTTCCAACTTCCAGGTTTTGGCTGAAAGCAGTGCTTCCTTCCGAAGAAAGTTGTGCATCCAAAACGGGGATTTCAACCTCATCAAATTTTCGGATCGGGTCTATGAAATTGTATTTTGGAAACTTCGGAAAAGCGGAATTACTGGCGCGAAGTGTTGCGGTCATATCAATCTTCAAATTCCGCGCAGGCGAGCCGTGCAGCCACATTGCGCTCGCTGTTCCGTTTACGGGTTTTGTGGCATCGAGGATTTCATCCTCAAAATCGAGTTTGATTTTCAGGCGGTTTGGTTTGATGGTCGCCACTTTTAGGGTATGCGAAAATTGCGCGCCGCCAACGGTTATTGTAGCATTCCAATTTCCGGTTGGGGCGGACGGGTCTGTAGAAATGGGGAAATAATAGAAGCCCTCAAGCCCCCTGGCCCCCGAGCCCCCTCTGCCTGCGGCATCTCCCCCCGAGGGGGAGAAATCAGTACTGATGTTTAAAATATTTCTTTGAACGAGTTTTCCCCTTGCGTCGGTTACCGAAAGGGTAACGGGATGGTTTTTTGGTAATGGGTTTGCGTTATCATTTAGCACAAAAGTCAGGTGAATGCTGTCGCCGGGACGGTACACGCCGCGCTCGGTATATATATATCCTTTCAATCCTTTTTGAAGTTCTTTCCCCGAAATGTCGAAATTGCTCATGGAAAGGGCGTTTCCGTCTTCCAATTTTACATAAGCGAAATTGTTTCCTTTTTGGGCGACCGCGAAAGCCGCGTTTTTAGTGCTGTCATAAAGGGTTGAACCGTCGCTTTCCGTTGTAACGGTTTCAATCAATTGTTGCTGATAATTGAAAAGTTTGATTTTTACGCCACCTTCGGGTTTTGCTGAAATAAGGTTTGTAGCGAAAAAATGATAGGAACGGTTGTTGCCTTTTTTCACGATCAATCCCAAATCCGAGCCCAAAATGTTTGCCGTTACTACACGCTCCTCGTTATAGTACGCGGGATGGCACGGATTGTCCCGCTGCTCCCAGTTATAATTGTAGTTTCGCCAGCGGTAAATTTCGTTGTCCCAATAACGCTCCTCGCGGATTTCTTCGTCTTCGGAAGAATCCAAAGCATAATAAGGGTCTTCTTCGTAATAATCGTTGTAATATTCATCCTCGGTTTCTTCAGCATTTTCTTCAGAAATTATTTCGGCGCAGTCATAAATGATGTAGTCCTTTTTAAAGCTGAATTCCAATTGGTAAATAGCGCCGGGATCGGCCTTAAAATATTCCGAAAGGTTGATGGCGTAAGCTTTCCAGCTTCCACTTTTTGCCAAATCCTCGTTTTTAAGCTCGATGGTTTTTTTGGCAATTCTTCGTCCAACCCTTTTAATATCGTAGGTATTATTATCATTCAAATTATAACTTTGTAGAAATTGCAGCACGTTATTCTCATAAATTTTAATGACGCGAACATCGACTTTTGAAAGATTGACGGCCTCAAAATAAACGGGCGTCGAAGCGGAATTTGGAAGGATTACGCCTTTTGAGATCATCCGTACGGCGGGTTTTAACTGTTCAAAAGAAACCAATTCCGAAAATTCCTTTTTCAAACCAAAGCCTTCGGTGTTTTTTATTCCGGTGAAAACGGTGACTTTCACATCGCCTACAACGCGGTTCGGCGGATACACATTTAATACATTTCCGTCAACTTCGTAGCGCAAATCGGTTGTGTTTTCAATCGTAACCAATCCCGCAAAATCCTGATTTTCCAAAAGCGGGTCGGAAAAATTGATGCTCAAAAGTGCGGCGGGCGCGGCGGTACTGCTGATTTCAACGATGGTGAAATTATTTTGTCCGGGAATTGCAAAGGTGTTTTCGCCTTTGTTTTCAGCGCCGATTGGCTTTCCGTCCCATTTGATTAGGATTTCGGAATCGTCCATTTTTCGGTTGATGCTGTCAATTGTGAAATTGAAATAACGCGCATCGGATGCTTCCGAAGGCCATTTCAACTTTAAATTTTTTCCATCCTGCGAGGCTGTAACGAGTTTCTTCACATTTTCCGATGAAATAACATCCGAGGCTTCGATGGAGGCTTCCACATATTGCCATTGCTTGCTGTAACTTTGAAGTTTCCCTAAATCAACTTTGAAGTTTGGCGTAATCGTATGAAAACTAAAGGTGTATGTTTTGAATTCCTTTGCAATGTCTTCGTAAAACTTGTCCAGTTTTACAGTAACCGTATATTCCGTGTCCGGTTTTAAATATTCCGAAGGCTGGAAGATTAGGGTTTTGCCATTTTCGATAACAAGTTTTCCTTCGGTTTTTGGGGAAATATTCAAATATTCCTTTGCGGAAATTTCCTGTGTGAGCTCGAACTGTTGCAAAGGTTTTGCAAGTTGAACACGAATATCCGTTGTGATGGATTGGTTTCCGTAGGTATTATAGGAAATATATTCCTTGAATTTGAACAGATTGTCGGTTTCGGAAACCTTATCCTTACAGGAATTAGCAAACAAAATAAGGAAAAGAATGGCGAAGGATTGAAGAAATTTCATAAAAGACAGGTTTTTGGACGCACTTAAAAGTAAAGGAAATTCACCTTTCTACAAGGGAATAAAATTTAAACTATTTGGTTTTTATGAAGTGGTGAACCCATACTCCCGTTCCACCTTACAAATCCTCACTTTATAATAGGAATACCACTGTTCGCGACCTTTTTTCTGCGCCGTTAAATGATCCAAATTTTCTTTCCAGATTTTAATACTTTCAAGATTTTGCCAATAGCTTACGGTGATGCCAATTTCATTTCGGGCGCTTTCAATTCCCAAAAATCCGGGTTGCTGTTTGGCCAAAGTTTCCATCAGTTCTGCCATTTCAGAATAGCCTTCAATGTTTTCAGTCTGGACTGAAGTGAAGATTACGGCGTAATAGGGTTCCATTTATTCTTCTTTATACATTTTGATAGTCAATTCCCCTTTTGAATTCATGGTCGCGCGATACATTCCGGCAGTGTTGAATTCCATTGCCACGTTTCCGTCTTTGTCTATTGCCACAATTCCGCCGTCGCCGCCCAAGGCTGGCACTTTTTTCTGGATTACTTCCGAAGCAGCTTCTTGTAACGTCATTCCTTTGTACTCCATCAATGCGGAAATATCGTGCGCCACCACGCCTCTTATGAAGAATTCTCCCCAGCCCGTTGCTGAAACCGCACAGGTTTTGTTGTTCGCATAAGTTCCCGCGCCGATAATGGGCGAATCCCCAATGCGATTCCAGCGTTTATTGGTCATTCCCCCCGTTGAGGTTCCGGCTGCAAGATTTCCGTGTTTGTCCAAAGCCGCGCAGCCCACCGTCCCAAATTTTAAATTTTTGATGAATGGATCTTCAAATGAAACCTTATTCTCATTCTGTGATTTCTCTCTTTCCAGAATTCGCTGTAAAATTTCATATCTATTTTGGGTGTAGAAATAGGAAGTGTCCATCATTTCATAGCCCAAACTTTTTGCGAATTCTTCCGCGCCAGCGCCATAGAGCATTACATGTTCACTTTTTTGCATTACATCTTTTGCCAAATTTATCGGGTTTTTGATGTGTCGAACTCCCGCAACGGCTCCGGCATTCAAAGTTGAGCCATCCATAATGGAGGCGTCCAGCTCATTTCTGCCTTCGTGCGTAAAGACCGCACCTTTTCCGGAATTGAAGAGCGGGGAATCTTCCATCACATTTATGGTTTGTGTAACGGCATCCAAAGAACTGCCGCCGTTTTTTAGGATTTCGTACCCTGCGGAAATGGCTTCTTTTAGTTTGACTTTATATGCCGTTTCCAAAGAATCGCCCATATTTTCCTTTAGAATTGTTCCGGCGCCGCCGTGGATCACGATTCCGAAGTTTTCTTCGGCGTTTTCTGAATTATGGTGGGAAATATTTGTTTCAACAAAAGATTTTTTTTCGTTTTTACATCCTAAAATCAGGAATATTAATAGGAAAAATGTTAAATTTTTAAACATGGCTGTTAACTTAATGAAGCATCTAAGATACGTGAATGTATAATGTTTATAATGATTAAACAATAATAAACCATTTTTAAAATACATATTTTATCTAAAAATCCGTTAAAGTGTTTCATTTTTTCGTTTAAGCGCATTTTTGTGTGTTTTTTTTGATATATTTGCCCCAGCATCATGCCCCAAATTTGATGTTACCCAAATTATGCACCTACTAAAACGCAACCTACTTGCAATAGCATTGCTATGCTTTGTAATTACTTCCTGTTCAAAAGAAGATTCTGTTGAAGTTGAAGCCGACAAATATGATATCGATTTAACTTTGGCCCAAAAAAATGACAGTCAAATGTCTTCAGAAATTTTGAGTCTGGTTAACGATCATCGCACATCCTTAGCCCTTTCCATACTTACTATTGATAATCAATACGCTTCAGCCTTCGCGGTGGACCACACCGAATATATGATTGAAAAGGAACAGATAAACCATGATAATTTTGGGTACCGTTCTGAGGGAATCAAATATCACGATAATGCCGAAGTGGTTGGCGAAAACGTGGCCTATGGCTATGACACCGCAGAAGCTGTGGTAAATGCCTGGCTAAACAGCCCCAGCCATAAAGCAATAATTGAAGGAAATTATACACACACCGGTTTCGGCGTTATGAAGTGTCCGAAAGGCCGAACCTATTTCACGGAACTCTTCTATAGAAAGTAACCTCACTTCCACTTTTCTATTAGTCCAAAATGCCGTATTTTTACGAAACAGTTAAAAATACGGCTATGGCTATTAAAAAACCTTTCAATCTAAACAAGTGGGTAGAAGAAAACCGCAATCTTCTAAAACCGCCGGTGGGCAACAAAAATCTTTATGTTGAATCCGGCGATTATATCGTGATGATCGTGGCCGGCCCCAACGCCCGAAAGGATTATCACTACAACGAAACCGAAGAACTTTTCTATCAATTGGAAGGAAATATTCAAGTTGCTATTCAAGAAAATGGAGAGAAAAAAGTAATGGAACTCGGTCCTGGCGACATGTATCTTCATCCCGCAAAAGTGCCACATTCCCCCGGCCGTAGTGCGGGTTCCATAGGTTTGGTCATTGAAAGAAAACGCGAAGATATTGACGGAAAGGATGGCCTGCTTTGGTTCTGCGACAATTGCAACAATAAATTATATGAAGTTTATTTTCCATTGAACAATATTGAAACCGATTTTCTGAAGCATTTCAAACATTTCTTCGGAAGCGAGGAACTGCGTACCTGCGATAAATGTGGTACGGTGATGGAAACCGATGCGCGTTTCACGCAAGATTAACAGATATTCTCCAAACTGATTTCCGTTTCATTTTACATTCTTCAGTGCATTGTGTACCTTTGCGCTTCATAAATTTTCGAATAAAAAATCACAATTATATGCAAGCAACAACCACTTCCTTCGGCATCGAAGAAGCATTGGAACAATTAGGAATTAAAGCCATTAACAAGGGAACCTCAACCGGAAGCAATTGGTTTTCGGATAGCGGGGAATTTTCTTCATCTTCTCCGGTGGACGGAAAAGTGATCGCAAAAGTAACCACAACTTCAAAAGCCGATTACGAAAAAGTAATGGAAAGTGCGACTTCCGCTTTTAAAACTTGGCGTCTGAAACCGGCACCGCAACGTGGCGAAATCGTGCGTCAATTCGGCGAAGAATTGCGGAGATTGAAAGAACCGCTTGGGAAATTGGTTTCCTACGAAATGGGAAAAAGTTACCAGGAAGGCCTGGGTGAAGTGCAGGAAATGATAGACATCTGCGATTTTGCAGTGGGACTTTCCCGTCAACTCCACGGGTTTACAATGCATAGCGAACGTCCGGGACACAGAATGTACGAACAATACCACCCGCTTGGCGTTGTGGGGATTATTTCGGCATTCAACTTTCCGGTTGCAGTTTGGGCTTGGAACACAGCATTGGCGTGGATCTGTGGCGATGTTTGCGTTTGGAAACCTTCGGAAAAAACACCACTTTGCGGAATTGCCTGCCAAAAAATTGCTGCTAAAATCTTCGCAGATAACGATTTGCCGGAAGGAATTTCCTGTTTGATAAACGGAGATTATAAAGTAGGCGAAATGATGACGAATGACAATCGCATTCCTCTAATTTCAGCAACCGGTTCAATAAGAATGGGAAAAATCGTAGCACAGGCCGTGGCCGCACGTTTGGGAAAATCGTTGCTCGAACTTGGCGGAAACAACGCAATTATCGTTACTCCGGATGCAGATATAAAAATGACCGTAATCGGGGCTGTTTTTGGAGCGGTGGGCACTGCCGGACAGCGTTGCACCTCGACCCGAAGACTGATTATCCACGAAAGTATTTACGATAAAGTGAAAGATGCCGTGGTTGCCGCCTACAATCAATTAAAAATCGGAAATCCGTTGGATGTGAAAAACCACGTTGGCCCATTGATTGACAAAGATGCCGTAAAAATGTATCAACAAGCTCTTGAAAAAGTAGTTGCCCAAGGTGGAAAAATTATTGTTGAAGGCGGAGTTTTGGAGGGCGAAGGCTACGAAAGCGGCCTATACGTAAAACCCGCAATCGCCGAAGCCGAAAACAGTTTTGAAATCGTGCAGCACGAAACTTTTGCACCCGTTTTATATCTTTTGAAATACAGCGGCGATGTTGAAAATGCAATCGAGCAACAAAATGGAGTGGTGCAGGGACTTTCCTCTGCTATTATGACCAACAATCTTCGCGAAGCGGAACGTTTCCTCTCGCATGCCGGCAGCGATTGCGGCATTGCAAACGTAAATATTGGAACGAGCGGTGCAGAAATTGGCGGCGCTTTTGGCGGCGAAAAAGAAACCGGCGGCGGCCGCGAAAGCGGAAGCGACGCGTGGAGAATTTATATGCGCAGACAGACCAATACTATTAATTATACTACGGAATTGCCATTGGCGCAGGGAATTAAATTTGAAATAGCCCCCTAACCCCCGAAGGGGAAAAAGCCCCACCCGGCCTCCCCGAAGGGGAGGAGAAAAACCCCATAGATTTTAAAAAATCCTATGGGGTTTTTATATTTTATTTCACACCAAAAAATTCCCCCTACGGGGGTTAGGGGGCTTACACCATCCCATTCGGTTCCACCCATTTGAAGCGGTTGGCATCCTGTGGAATTTTTATCCTTTCCGCAATTCGCAACATTCTTGAAGGTAACTTTAGAAGATAATCGCGGGCTTTTTCAGCTTCATCCGTTAGGCCGCTAATTTTTGAAATTTCCCAATGGGCGTTCAGTTTTTCAAGAATATCGATGTAATCAAAAGTGGTGTAAACGCCCAATCGCTGTGCCGCGTTGCTGAAATCATCAAAAGCAGA
>JBEBRF010000101.1:0-8487 GCA_040394975.1 Aequorivita soesokkakensis | reverse complement strand
AAAAACTGGAGGTGCTTAATAAAATCACATCTTTCTATTCATTACAGGATTTGGAAAAAGCCATTGTTTACGCAAAAAAAGGAGTAGCGCTGGCCGATAAAACCAATGACAAAAACTGGCAGCCAAAGTTTTATGAAATGAAAGGTAGAATCCACGCAAATATGCTGCAATTGGATTCGGCTTCGTTGTATTTTTCAAAGGCTGAAAAGAGTTATAAAGCAATTGACGATAAAAAAGGTCAGGCAACTACATACTTTAAAATTTCGTGGGTCCATAAAAAAAGAGGGGAATTGGAAGAAGCGATGGAAGCCGATTTAAAGGCGCTGAAATTAATGGAATCCTTAGGTGATAAATTGGGAATTGCAAATGCAAATGGCAGACTTTCAAATGATCTTTTAGAACAGGGACGAAAAGAGGATGCATTGGAATATGCAATGAAATCAATTGAAATAAGCAAAGAAAATAAATTTGACGAAGAAATTATTTACGGATACACGGCCGCGGGTGATGCCTACATCGCTATGGGTGACAACGAGCAATCGTTTAAATATTTTGATTTGGCTCTCACAACTGCAAAATCATTGGAATTGAACCCAATGACGCTTTCCGATTTTACCAACAATCGCGGAAATGCATTGAAAAAATTGGGGCGTTATGAAGAAGCATTGAAAGATTATATGGAAGCGCGGCGACTAGCCCAGGAATCAAATTATCAAAATGCCATTAACGCAACTGGCGCAAATCTGGGGGAAGTGAATCTTTTGTTGGGTAATTATCAGGAAGCACTTCCCTATCAATTGCAAACGGTAAAATTATTGGAGGAAACCGGCGACTTACCCAACCTTCCCGAAAATTATATGCACGTTAGCACCATTTATGAAAAACTGGGCAACTATCCGCTTGCTTTGGAATTTCAAAAGAAAGCGCGAATTATGGGCGATAGCATTTCCGCAGCAGAAAGTGATAAAAATATGAGCGAGCTGCTGACCCAATATGAAACCGGCAAAAAGGAAGCGACTATTCTTTCCCAAACCCAAAAAATTGAACAGCAAAGAAAAACACAGACTCTCTATATCTGTTTGGCCGCGCTTTTAGGAATCGTTGTTTTCGGAATGTATTTTACTTTGAAAAATATTGGCAAAAAACGAAAAGCACTTTCCATTTTAAATGCTGAATTGGATGCCAAAAACAAACAAAATGAATTGCTGTTGAAAGAAATTCACCACCGCGTAAAAAACAATCTGGAAATGGTGAAAAGCCTAATTGCCCTTCAATCTGCAAAATTGGAAGACGGCGCCAGTAAAGAAGCGATGCTTGCAAGCCAAAACAGAGTTCAAAGTATGGGAATCATTCACCAAAAACTGTATCAAAGTGAAAATTTGGGAGCGATAGAAATGAAAGACTATTTTATAAACCTGGGCGAAGGGATTTTAGACACATTTAATGCTGAAGAAAAAGTGAAAATTGAATGTGCTATGGATGAACTTAATCTAGATGTTGACACCGCCGTTCCCATTGGATTAATTGTAAATGAACTTTTAACAAACGCGCTAAAATATGCTTTCCCCGAAGGCGTACAAGGACAGATAAGCATCAGCCTAAAAAAGGAAAACAACAATCTATTATTAAATGTTTCAGACAACGGAATTGGAAAAATAGAAGGCTCAAAACCAAAAGGAACAGGTTTTGGCACACAGTTAATCCAATTGCTTACCCAACAATTAAACGGTACCATTTCCGAAGACAATAAAAATGGTACCGCAGTATTTTTCAATTTTAAAAACTTCAAAATAGCTTAATGAATAAAGCAGTGAAAATATTGATTATTGAAGATGAAATGGTGATCGCCGCCAATATTTCATTGCAATTAAGCGAACTGGGCTATGAAGTAACCGGAATTTTGCCTCGTGGTGAGGAGGCCCTTTCCCATATAAAAATAGATAAACCAGACATTATACTTTTGGATATTAGTTTGAAAGGCGAAATGGACGGTATTGAAACTGCACACGAAATACAAAAACATTACAAAATTCCAATTATTTATTTAACAGCAAATTCAGACGAAGCCCATTTTAACCGCGCCAAGGAAACACACCCGTATGCATTTATCTCAAAACCCTTTAAAAAATTGGATTTGCAACGCGCTATTGAATTGACGGTGGATAGAATTTCATTTGAAAAGAATATAGCCAATAGCGAAAAGGGAAATAGCGAAGAATCCACAGTAACAAACGGAAATGCCACCGATTTTATACTGAACGATCGCATCTTCGTTCGCCATAATGAAAAGATGTTGAAAATAGATATTAAGGACATTTATTACATTGAAGCGGACCGCAACTATAGCCGTATTTTCACACAAGGAAGGGAATATCTTTTGGTAATGACATTAAAGGATATTGACGAGAAACTTCCGCAAAACCATTTCCTAAGAATTCACCGTTCCTATATTATCAATCTTTCCCAAATAGACGAGGTAGCGGGAACGCACGTTGTTATTTCAAAAAAAGCGATTCCGATGAGCAAAGCCATGCGGTCGGAACTTCTTAAACGTCTACAAACTATTTAAATTTTTCACTTTTTGAATCACGACGTTTGGATTCACGAAGGCTACGTAAATAAAATATTATAAGTCGTGACTCTAAACGTCGTGATTCTAATCTTCCAATTTACTTAAAATTCCCTTCGGCAAATAAAAGCTTTCCTTCGGACAGAATTTCACCTTCCTCGTCCTAAATCGTTTTCAATTTATTTTGATTGTCAGTTACTTAGATGCACTCCCCAAGACATTTTTTCAACTAACTAACATTTAAAATTATGAAAAGAGCCCTCTTTTTAGGACTTGCACTAGTCCTTTCATTTACAGCTTGCCAAAAACAGGAAAAACGCTACACCCAACAATCGCCAGAAATTGACTCTTACAAAAAAGTAATTGAAGCCTATGAAAAGCAGGACTGGGAATCCTTAACCATTCATTATGCGGATAGCGCAAAAATAATGAACAATGTTGTGGAGGCAGAAGGCCTAACAATTGCCGCATTAGTGGCTTCAGATAAAAATGACGCCACGCTCTTCTCGAGTTGGGATTTTGTAGACGCAGAATCTGAATATGAAATGGTGCTTACTGACAAAGGCCAAACCTGGGTAAACTTTTGGGGCTTATGGAAAGGTACGCTTAGCGCCAATAATAAAACATACAGCGTCCCTGTGCACGCAACGGTGCAATTTGTAGAAGGCAAAATAGTAAAAGAGTTCGGCTATTGGGATATTTCAAAGATTATGTTGGATATGCAAGCAATTCAAGGAACGGACAATAGCACTTCTGAAGAAAGTAAAACGGACGAAAGCACAACCACTGAAAGAGAAGTAGAACAGTAATTCCCCAGGCCTAACGGGCATTGCAAGTGAGGATGCAATCAACCCGTTAGGTCTTATTTAAAAACAAAAAACATGAAAACAGTAGGGATTATAGGTGGTTCGGGTTTTATAGGAAGCTACACTACCAAGAGATTTTTGGAAGAAGGATACAACGTAAAAGTTTCCGTTACCGATATTAAAAAGAGTGAAAAGTACCAGCATCTCTTTAATCTTGAAAATTCTGACAACCTCAACATAAGCCCGCTCAAGGTTGAAGATTTGGAAGCATTGAAAGATTTTATAGGAGATTGTGAGATTTTAGTACACGGTGGAACCCCATTTCAACTTGATGTGGAAAATTCTAAAACAGAACTTTTTGATCCAACCATAAAAGGAACCGAAAATTTTTTGGAAGCAGTAAGCGAGTCTCCATTAATTGAAAAAGTTGTTTTCATTGCTTCGGTTGCGGTTTGGAACACAAATTTCCCAATGCCCGCAGAGGGAAAAACACAACACGAAACTTTCAACGAAAAAGACACTCCTTTTATAAGCGAAGAAAGCCATCCGTATGCGCAAGCAAAATTTCTTGCCAATAAAACTGTGGAAAAATTTATTTCAGAGCACCCAAAACTTTCCTTTGAAATCAATTCTGTATCACCAGTTGGCGTAATGGGGAAATCCCTTTCCAATCGCGAAGATTCCACATCTACGGGACTTCAGTTTCTTTTCAAAAATAAAATTGCTCCAAACCCATTTGTGCAAATGCTTTATGACACCAATGCGGAAATGGCAATGGTAGATGTTGAGGATGTTGCCGAGGCCATTTTCAAAGCTGCTACAACTTCTGGATTGCACGGTAAAAATTATTTATTAAGCAGCGAAACCTATTCGGTTAGCGATATAAGCCAAATGCTCAACCACAAGGCCCCCAAAGATAAGGCAAGGGTTGTTTATGAAAACGCACTTGCAATGAACGATTTTGGAATGAAATTCAGACCTGTTCAAGAAACTTTAAACAATTATTCAAAATAGCAAAAACAGAATATTAACCAAATAAATAAATAACTAATGAAAACAACAACTCTATCAGTAATGATGCTAATAGCCTTCATTGCCACAGCACAAAAAAAGAATGGCATTATTTATGACGAACATCCTGCAATAAATGCAGTAGAGGAATTTACAAAAGCCGCCGTTGCTGGCGACAAAGCCAAAATGGGCAGCTTTTTAACTGACGATTTTAGAAGTTATTATGGAACTTCCACTAATCCCAATGACAAAGGAAGCGATAAAGCGGAATTTCTGAACACCCAAATGGTTTATCACGATCAATTGGATTATTATTCCGTAACACCTTTTCCAGGTTCTTACGCAGATGCCATTGAATACAAAAGAGACAATCCAAAGGGCGAGGTGTGGGTACAAACGTGGGAACTGGTTAAAGGCGTGCACAAGAATACCGGGGTAAAAATTGATGCGGCAGCCCACAGATTATACACACTTACAAAGGACAACAAAATAAAAAACGTAATTATCTACGATAATGCAGGTGTTATAGATGAAATAAGAGCCAGTTTCAGTGATAGAAAGAATGGTACAATTTATAACCATCATGAAAACATAAATACGGTTCGGAAAATGATTTATGCCTTGGAGAACAACGATTTGGACAAAATGTATAGTTTTTATGATGAAAAAGCGCAGTTCGTAGATTCCAGCTCCCCAACCTTGGAAAGCATTTCCTTAACGGAACAAAAAGCAATCGACAAACAGATTTTAGACAAATATGAGATTGCCAGCATAGATATGGTGGGCTATCCCGATTATTTAGTTTATGAAATGGGCAATCAGCGATTGGTGCAATCTTGGTGGAACATAAATTTAATTCGGAAATCTGATAAAAAAGCAATTGCACTACCCATTTTTTATACTGATACTTTCAATGATGAAGGAAAAATAACTTCAGAAACAGCTTATTACAACGCAAAATTGTTGGATTAAAAAAACAAAATAATTCTATACTAACCCGTTTCCTACTCGTGCGGAAACTCAAAATCAAACATTATGAAAAAACTAATCATTACAATGCTTTTACTGCCACTTTTGGCACTATCGCAAAACAGTACTGAATACGGAGTATTCGAAAATTCATTATTAACTCCAAACGCCGCAGAGGTTACACAATTTGAAGCAGGTCTTGCTGCCCATAACAAAAAGTATCATGGCGAAGGGGCTTACGCAGCACAAGTTTATTGGATTTCCAGTGGCCCACATGCCGGCAGCTACATATGGAGCATGGGACCAACCACTTGGAGCGCAATGGACAGCAGACCCGCTCAGGCAGATGGTCATGATGCCGATTGGAACAAAAACGTTTTAGCATACATGCAGCCTGAGGGCAGCACCACGTATTGGAAAAGCAACAATGAATTATCGCGCTTTGCCAAAAATTTTACCCAAAAAAATCTATTGGTGGACTATTACGACATAAAACGTGGCAAGATGAAAGATGCCATGGCACTTGTTGAGAAAATAGGAAAAGTGTACGCCCAAAAGTTGCCGAACGAAACTTATGGAATCTATACCAATGAATTTTCCAGCACCAAGGAAGGTAGAGATCTTGCAGTAGTTTCATTTTTTGACAAGATGGGATGGATTGGTGAAAACAATGGTATGGACAAGAAGTTTGACGAAGTACACGGCAATGGAGGCTGGGACAAATTTCTAAAAGATTGGTATGATGTTACAGAAGGCAGCGAAAGTGAATTGTGGATATTCCGCACAGATTTGAGCGGCACTAGTGGTGAGGTACATGTTACACCAAAAAAATAAACTTTAGAAAGAAAAATGTGCGGTGTGGCGTTGCCGTACCGTACATTTTTATTTATAAAAACCTATAGCCCTTCTTCTTTTTTGAAAAGGAACTTAAATTGAAAAGACATGAAATTAAAAATATGCATCTTATCATCTTTTTTGTTATTGGGAATTATTTCTGTAGAAGCTCAAAACAGTGATCCGCACGGAGACCACGAATCTGCAATAACAGGAATGCCTTCCGAAAAAATATTAATGGTTTTGGATATTATCGTTCACGATTCAATTCAGTACCAGCAGTACCGAATAAAAGTAGAACCATTGATTGAAAAATTTGGCGGCATTTATTTGGTTCGCTCCGGCGGAATGGCTTTTGACAAAGATCCGGAACGAAAAGTAATTCCTGTAGAAGGCAATTGGAATCCAAATCGGTTTATTATCGTGGAATGGAATTCAATGGAAGACCTTCAAAAATTTTCTACTTCAGAAGAGTACAAGAATGTTTCAAAACTAAGGGAGAATTCAGCTTTAACGAAATCAATTATTGTAAACAAATATTGAAAATTATTTCACTTAAAATTTTAGAAGAAATGAAAAAATCTACATTCATATTTACGCTGGCTTTATTGAGCATTACAACAGCATTTGCCCAAAAAAACAACATTGAAAAAGACCTGAAAATGTATGAACAGGTTTGGAATGACATTGTAAACAAAGGTCAGATTGAGCTCATAAACGATAAAAACTTTGAACCAAATGTTGTGCAGATTAACAATACTGGCAATATTGTAGGCATTGCAGATTTTAAAGCCTATTACCAAAATTTTTTAACGGGCTTTTCTGATGTGAAATTTACCGTGAAAGATGTTTTTGGGCAAGGCAACAAAATTGTAAAACATTGGCAGTTTCAAGGCAAACACACTGGAAATTTCTTCGGTATTCCGGCTACTGGAAAAACTGTTGATATTGATGGCATTACATTGGTTCTAATGAAAAATGGTCGGATTGCACAGGAACAGGATTTTATGGACAATGGGGTACTGATGCAACAATTGGGATTGGTTAGCGACCCCAATAATGTGGCTATTGTAGAGGGACTATACAAAGCATTTGCAGTTGGCGATATTCCTACGGTTCTTGCTGGCATGGATTCAAAAATAGAATGGAATGAGGCAGAAAGCAACAAACTGGCCGACGGCAACCCTTACATTGGTCCAGATGCTGTTTTGAACGGTGTATTTGCACGACTTGGAGCGGACCATGAATATTTTAAATTGGCAGATATTCAACTTCACGAGATGAGCAACAATCAAGTGTTGGCAACTTTGAGATATGACGGCAAATACAAAGAAAATGGAAAGGCTTACAATGCGCAAGCAGCTCACCTTTGGACCTTAAAAGATGGAAAAGTAATCGCCTTTCAGCAGTATGTTGATACCAAGAAATTGGCTGATGCAGAGAGCAAATAAAAACATTCCACAAAAAAGTCAGTTTAGTAATAGAAACTGACTTTTATATTTGGTTAGGAAATGATAAACTCTTCAGATTCATCTATTAAAATCTCTACCTGTGCAATTGGAATTGCGCTGATGCTTGGAATTATTTTGCCCGACAACTTTAGGTATCCTTATGCTGCAATTGGTTTTTCAGATTTATGGCGCCGTTGGCACATTACATTATCAACTTGGTTAAGAGATTATTTATACATTCCGCTGGGCGGCAATAAGCATGGAATGGTCAGAATGTATGTGGCATTAATGATAACGATGTTACTTGGCGGACTCTGGCATGGTGCGGCATGGACTTTTGTGATTTGGGGAGCCTTACATGGCATTTATCTAGTTGTGGAGCGCATGTTAAAAAATAAAATTCATATAAAAATTAATCCCTATAATGGCATTTTGTTGGCACTCCTCACCTACACACTTGTGAATTTCACGTGGGTATTTTTTAGAGCCCGGGAATTTTCCATCGCAAAAAACATGATTACTTCAATGTTATTGATGAACGGAAATGGCGAAAAAATTCTTCAATCGTTTGATATTATTAAAGTATTTAGTCTCATTTCCATTTTGTTTATCTGCCACTGGTTTATGCGAAATACATCAATGAAAGAAGTTTCACTAAAAACACCGTCTTGGTTATTAGGTATTATCTGGGCTGTAATGTTTTTTCTAATTGCAATATCCCAAGGAACTGGGGAACAATTTATTTATTTTCAATTTTAGAATAATGGAAAAAATCGTTTTGAAGAAATACTGGAGCACCATATTTTTTTAAACTTTCCCTATCTTTAAATTCTGAAAAAATTCAGAA
>JBEBRF010000100.1:0-8589 GCA_040394975.1 Aequorivita soesokkakensis | reverse complement strand
GCTATTGTTTTTTGCATTATCCCTTGAAATCTCGGTGCCATCGGAACGCACTTGGGTAATATCCTGCTGGCTTCTATTGTTCTCCGCAACCCCATTTATCTGCGGAAGCATTCCAGCAAGGCCGGGACTTACCGCTGTTTCATCAATTTGAAGTTCGTTGCCAACAATTTTTATTTGGTAATTATTTTCCAAAGCAATGGAAACCGCTTCCTCAACTGTTAGCAATTCTTTCTCTTGGGCCATAGAATGAAAGCCCATAAAAACAATCAACAAAAGAAGGATTTTATGTGGTTTGCTGTGCTTCATATTTTTCCAATTCATCAAATTCCGGGCGGTGTACTTTTTCGCGGGACCACATTGAATAAAGCGCGGGAATCACAAAAAGTGTGAGCACCAATGAAAACATCGTCCCACCAATAATGACGACCCCCATCCCAATTCTGCTGGTTGATGCCGCTCCCAGGGAAAGTGCAATGGGCAGCGCGCCAAGGGCAATCGTCAAACTTGTCATTAAAATGGGGCGCAATCGCGATACGGCGGCTTTCCTAATTGCTTCTGGTTTTGGCATGCCCTCTTCCCGCAGTTTGTTTGCGAACTCAACAATCAAAATACCGTTTTTCGTGACGAGGCCAATAAGCATAATGGTCCCAATTTGGCTGAAAATATTCCAAGTCTGACCAAAAAGCCAAAGCGAAAATACGGCTCCCGCCACTGCCATTGGGACTGTCAAAATAATTATCAACGGATCAATAAAACTTTCAAATTGTGCGGCCAAAATCAAGAATATCAATACCAAAGCCAAGAAAAAGGCGAAAAGCGTATTGCTGCTGCTTTCCACAAAATCGCGCGATTCGCCGCCCAAATCTGTGGTAAAGGTATCGTCCAAAACACTTTCTTTTATATTTTCCATGGCATCAATTCCATCGCTGATGCTTTTTCCCGGAGCGAGTGCAGCGGAAACCGTGGCGCTCATGTAGCGGTTGTTGTGGTACAATTGTGGCGGACTGCTGTGTTCTTCCGTGGTTACCAGATTATCCATTTGTATCAATTCGCCTTTATCGTTTTTTACGAACATAGAAGTGAGATCCGCAGGTTCATCGCGGTCTTTCTTGTCGAATTGCCCCATAACTTGGTATTGCTTTCCGTTCATCAAAAAATAACCAAATCGTTGCCCGCTTAAGGAAAGTTGAAGTGTTTGCGCCACATCCAAAACCGAAACTCCCAAACTCTGCGCTTTTTCACGGTCGATGGTTACATAAATTTCTGGTTTGTTGAATTTCAAATCTACATCGCTGTTGGAAAAAGTGGGGTCGTTTTCCACAGCTTCCATAAATAATGGAATTTTTTCTTCCAACTTTTCAAAATTTTGCGCTTGAATTATGTACTGTATCGGCATTCCCCCGCGCCTATTTACCGAGATTGTTGGCGTTTCCGAAACACTGACGCGCGCATTGGTGTATTGTCTTGTCCATTTTGTTAAATCCTCGGCAATTTCGTGCTGCGAACGTTCCCTATCTTCGGGATCGACCAAGGTGATATTTGCCCGCCCGCTGTTTACGGAAGCCGACCCAAATCCCGGAGAAGTAATAATCAAATTAACTTTTTTCTCGGGAATGGAATCGTTTATCAAATCTGTCAATTCAGTCATAAAACGGTCCATATAATCGTAGGAAGCTCCTTCGGGCGCAGTTACGCTGGTACGGATGAAACTTCTGTCGTCATAAGGCGCGGTTTCCTTTTTTAGAACTGTGTAAAACAGACCGATCATTGCAAGACAGATAAAAAGAATGGGGAAGCTGAGCCATTTCTTCTTCATAAATTTAGCCAACGATTCCGCATAGCTGCTATTCATTTTTTCGAAATACTTCTCGGTAACCCTATAGAATTTGCCGTGGTTCTGTTTTCCGGGTTTCATCAAATAGGCGTTCAACATTGGGGTCAACGTAAGCGAAACAAATGCCGAGACGAGTACCGCCGCCCCAATCACAACGCCGAACTCCCGGAAAAGTCTTCCCACAAAACCTTCCAAAAATATCACCGGAAGAAACACCGCCGCAAGCGTAACCGAGATGGAAATTACGGCGAAAAATATTTCCTTTGAACCTTTTATGGCCGCTTCAATGGGCGTCATTCCCTCCTCTACTTTTTTATAGATATTTTCGGTTACCACAATCCCGTCATCCACCACCAAACCTGTGGCGAGCACGATTGCCAAAAGAGTAAGCACGTTTATACTATAGCCGAAAAGCCACATAATGAAAAAAGTGGCGATCAATGAAACGGGAATATCAATCAAAGGCCGCAACGCCATTGACCAATTTCTGAAGAAAAGATAAATTACCAAAATTACCAGCACGATGGCTATTCCAAGGGTTTCAACCACTTCAATAATTGCGCGTTTTACGAAAACGGTATTGTCCCGGGCAATGTTCAGTTTGAAATCTGCCGGAAGGTCTTTTTTCAGTTTTTCGTATTCAATATAAAAAGCATCGGCAATATCCACATAATTGGTGCCCGGCTGCGGAATAATGGCCATCGCGACCATTGGCTGACCGCTGTCGCTGAGCTTGGTTTCCATATTTTCGGCTTCCAAGACTGCTTTTCCGATATCGCTCATCCGCACTACTTTTTCGGCATCAGCGAAGATGATAATATTGTTGAATTCTTCTTCCGTGGAAAGATTTCCGATGGTTTTTACGGTGAGTTCGGTATTTGCGCCCGTCAATTTTCCCGATGGAAGTTCGACGTTTTGTGATAATAAAGCACTTCTCACTTCCGCGACGGTAATTCCGTAGGAAGCCAGTTTTATTGGGTCTATCCAAAGGCGCATTGCATATTTCCGTTGCCCCCAAATCTGTACGCTACTCACTCCGGGAATGGTTTGGAGCCGCGGTGCGATTACGTTATCGGCATAATCGGAAAGTTCCAAAACATTTTTGTTGTCACTTTGAACGGTCATGGAGATAATGGCTTCCGAATCGGCATCTGCCTTTGAAACTACGGGCGGAGCGTCAATATCCTCGGGAAGGCTGCGCACGGCCTGTGAAACTTTGTCGCGAACGTCGTTGGCGGCAGTTTCCAAATCTTTATCGAGATTGAATTCGATATTAATTCGGCTGGAACCTTGACTACTGGAAGAAGTAATATTTCGAATTCCGTCAATGGAGTTGATCGATTTTTCAAGCGGTTCGGTAATCTGCGATTCAATAATATCGGCATTTGCGCCGGAATAATTTGTGCGGACCGAAATTTGAGCCGGATCGATTGATGGAAACTCGCGCACCCCAAGATACGTATAGCCAATTATTCCGAAGAGAATAATGGCAAGGTTCATTACAATGGTAAGAACCGGCCGTTTTATACTTAGGGTTGAAAGGTTCATTGGGCGGCGGTGGTTTTATTGGAATTTTCGAATTTCACTTTTACGGGAGCGCCATCTTTTAACGACATTACGCCGGAAGTTAAAACAGTATCGCCGGGTTTCAAGCCGGAAATAATGCGCACGGAACTATCGGTCCGCGAACCTGTTTCCACTTCAATTTGCTGCGCCTTCCCTCCTTTTGAAATGAATATCATTTTCCCATTTTGAATTGGAATCAATGATTCTGTGGGAACTAACAGCGCATCGTCCACCATTTCCAGCGGAAGAATTACATTCGCAAAAGTTCCCGGATACAATTTCCCTTCGGGGTTTTCGGCAATGGCGCGCATTTTCAGCGTTCTTGTTGCAAGATCGACCATCGGTTCAATGGCGTAAATTTTCGCTTTGTATTCTTCATTTGAACCTGCAACCGTAAAGGTTAGCTCGCTATTCAATTTCATGCGACTCGCGTATTTTTCAGGAATGCTGAAAGTGATTTTCAACTGTTTTGTGTTCACCAAAGTGGCTATTGGCGTTTGGGGCGTAACATAAGTTCCTTCGGAAATATACCGTAAACCAATAGTTCCCGAAAATGGTGCCCTAATTGTAGCTTTGCCCAATTGTGCGGAAATAAGTTGCGATTCAGCTTGCGCGCTTTTAAAGTCGGCACTTGCAATATCGTATTCCTCTTGGCTGATTGCCTGTTTTTCCAGCAGAAGTTTTGCACGGCGCTCGTTTTCTGAAGCCAATTGCTGGGCGGTCCCAACCTTTGAAAGCTGGGCGCGCATTTCTGAATCGTTCACCCGTAAAAGCACCTGCCCTTTTGAAACTTGGGTGCCTTCTTCAAAATTTATGGCTTCCACAACACCCATAATCTCACTCCGGATTTCTACCTGTTCATTGGCTTCCAGCGTGCCGGAAAGGGAAAGATTGTCGGCAAACTTTTGGGGAGTAACGACCATTCCCGAAACAGTTGAAACGGATGGCCCCCTATTTTTGCCCGCGTTGTTCTCTTCGTTATTACTGATTATTCTGTAAGCGATAAGAGCTATAAAACCAATTAATAAAAGAGAATATACTATGTATTTGGTCTTCATATTTTGAATGGAATGTCACGGGAAACAATAAATCTGAACTCCTGCAAATCTAAATTTTATGGGCAACTTCAATATTTTTTTAACAAAATATTAGGAAGCACCGCACAACGATTACTTGTTATGACAAATTTAGTTCCGAAAGGTTTAAATGTGGAGGATTTTAAAAAGAAAGCACTTGGGAGGAAGACAGGAATTTAATGAACAAAAATATTATTTTAATTTGTTCTAAATAAGAATTGATTGTAGCTTTGCACCCGAATCACCAAACTAATGAAGCGAACATACCTTTTCCCAATAGCATTCTTTTTGCCAATTGTCGCTCTTTTTTCGCAGAACGAAATAATTAAAGACACCACAAAAATTGAAAAACTGGACGAAGTGGTTGTCACCGGGCAGCATAATCCGCAAGCCGTGAACAAATCGGTTTTTGAGGTGAAGGTCATTTCCCGAAAGGACATTGAGCGACAGGCGGGAAACAATCTTGCCGATATTCTTAACAATTCCCTAAACATCAATATTTCCCCGAATACTTCCTCCGGAAAAAGTGGGGTGAGCCTTTTTGGCTTGGACAGTCAGTATTTTAAGGTGTTGATCGATAATATTCCCATTATCAACGAAGAGGGAATGGGAAACAATACCGACCTTACGCTGATAAACCTGGACGATATTGAGCGGGTAGAAATCGTTGAAGGCGCAATGGGCGTGCAGTACGGATCCAATGCCGTTTCTGGAATTATAAATGTGATAACCAAAAAATCCGCAAAAACGGATTGGGAAATCGGAGCTTATGTGCAAGAGGAAAGCGTTGGCAGCGAATACGAATGGTTCAACCGCGGGCGCCACATTCAGTCTCTCAGCGTCGGGCACAATTTCACCGAAAACATTTATGCCAATGTGGTTTACACCCGAAACGATTTCACGGGTTTTTGGGATGGCCATTTTGGCGAAAAATATGACAGGAATGACGGTTTGCGCGGCCACGAATGGCTTCCCAAATTACAGCAGAATGCGAAGATGCTGCTTTCCTATTCCAAAAATGATTTCAATATTTTCTATCGCTTCGATTATTTGAATGAGAATATTGAAGAATACAGTGAGCTTGTCGATCTTCGGGAAAATGGCGCCACAAATACTTCAAAGCCCATTTCACAGGACAGGATTTTTACCAACGAGCGCCTTTATCATCACCTAAATGCTACCGGATCGCTTTTCAAAAAAGTGAACTACAATATTTCCCTGAGTTACCAAGAGCAGACAAAGGATTTGGAGCGCTACACGTATATAATTCGCGAAAACCAAAAGGAAAATGTGGAAGAAGGCGAATACCAAAAGCGCAGCGCGTTCTTTTCGCGGGGAACATTCAGCAATCTTATCGATTCAAAAAAAGTTAGCCTTCAAGCGGGTTATGAACTTACCAACGAACGCGGAAGCGGTTCTGCCATTGCATTAGCGATATCGCCGGGGGAAGAAAAAGTTACCCAAAACCTCGATAATTATGATTTTTTCGCTTCTTCGGAAATAACTTTTTCCGAGCGTTTTTCGGTTCGTCCCGGGTTCCGGGTTTCGTTCAGCAACCTTTTTGACACGCAATATATTGGGTCATTGAGTGCAAAACAGACCCTCAACAAGGGTTGGGAATTGCGTGCCGTATTGGGCACTGCCAACCGCACCCCAAATTATGATGAACTTTATACCGAGATTTTCCACCCCAGCCACGTGATAATCGGAAACCGGGATTTACTTCCTGAAAAAGGTATTTCAACGTTCTTTCATATTAAGAAGAACAGCAGCCTTTCCGACGGAAAAATTCGCTTAAAAAACAAAGTAAGTTTCAACTATTTAGCGCTGAAGGACCGTATAGAAAGACTCATCATGGAAGGCCAGAGTCCACTTACTTTTAAATACAGCAATATAGATAGTTACCGAACGATTGGGGCTTTTTCTGAAAATGAAATTTTCTTCGGCAACTTCAATGCACAATTGGGCGCTTCGGTACAGGGAATTTCAAAAGTATTGGAAGCCAGGACCGATGGCGACGATTATCTTTTCAACCTTCAGCTGAATGCGAATCTGGGCTATACCGTCCCAAAATGGAATACCACTTTTTCGGCCCTGTATAAATACATTGGCGAACAGCAGCAATTTGTGGAAACCACAAACGATGCCGGCGAAACGGTTCTGGATACGGAAAAAACCGCGGCCTACAGTTGGATGGACGCAACCATAAACAAATCCTTTTTTGAAGATACGGTTGAAATTACATTGGGCATGCGCAACCTGTTTGACGTGACCAATATTGACACCAGCTCCCTAAACAGCGGGGCGTATAGCGGATCCTCAACCCAAATTCCCATTGGTTATGGCCGTTCCTATTTTTTAAAATTGGCTTACAATCTTAATTTTTAAATTATGAAACCACTAAAAAAATTATTCAGTCTAATCGTCGTGCTTTTGGCAGTTTCCGCCTGTAGTTCCGATGACAACTACCTCACATCGGATCCGTTCGTGGTTGCTTTTGAAACTCTTTCTGAAAACCTTGGCGACATTGAAAATAGCGAGAACATAAATTTGGTCTATTCCGAAACTGCGGAAAATAATGGAGCTTTTACCATTTCAATAAATGCTGAAAATGCCGTTTACGGAATCGATTTCACAACGCAGCCCGCGGCGGTTGATGGGAAGATAATGCTTCAAATAAATTCGGGAAGCAGCACCAACAATTTTGTTTTTAACAAGTTGAATCCAAATTTGGATGAAACCACCGCGATAACCTTCACCATTTCAAATATTGATTACCCCGATTCCGAAATCCGCGGAAACACTACCTTTTCCCTCAACAGCGAAGCGGCCACGGGCGGAAGCATTGCGCCGGAAGTGGGCGGCCCAAACGAGCAGTTTCAGGTTTATGTTGATTTAAGCGGACGAAGCTCTGTGAAGGTACAGCGCGATGGTTGGGACCTTGCTTTCCATTCGTACGACGGTTTCCGCGTGGGGATAAACGGCTCCATTTTTATGGCCGCGGCCGAATTGCAGGAAACGAATATTGACAATATTTCCCAAGCCGATGTGGAAGATTTGATGACCCAAGTGGCCGTGGGAACTTTTGACCCCGCGAATGAGGCCTACATTGACTATCCGGACGGCGATATAAACCGAACCGCTATAAAAGAAATCAATCTTGACGATTCCCAAAACAAAGTCTATTTGGTGAATCTGGGCTATGAAGTTGGCACCGAAACTCCCGTTCCCGGCGGCGTAGCCATTGCCGGCGATGCGCGTGGCTGGCGTAAAATAAGGGTTTTGCGAAACGGCGACAGCTATGTGCTTCAATATGCAAACCTCAACGATACGAGCCATCAAGAAATCACCATTAATAAATCGGCGGGTTACAATGCCACTTTTTTCAGCTTCAATACAAATTCCGTAGTAAACGTGGAGCCCGAAGCCGATAAATGGGATTTGAACTTTACCGTTTTCACAAATATCATCGACGGTTTTGGTTCCTACGCATTTTCTGACGGGGTGCTGCACAACCGCAAAGGCGACGTAACTGCCTATAGCGTTACCACCGACCAATATAATTATGACGATTTTGGGGCTTCCAATGTAATCGAAAATAACTTTAAACAGGACCAGCGCGTGATTGGCGATAGCTGGCGGGATGTAATGAACAATGAAAAAGTGCTGATCGATACTATTTTCTATATCGTCAAGGATCCCAATGGAAATATCTATAAACTGAAGTTTACGGGATTGCTCAATGAAAACGGAGAGCGCGGTTTCCCCGAATTCAAATACAAAATTTTACAATAACCCATCATCACCATCAAACCAAATCAAACCAAATCAAATTCAATGAAAAAATTATTACAGATCGCAGCAATAGCCTTAACAGGAATAATAGCGCAGGCGCAACAAACCAACGTAACCCTTTCCATGGGCGCGGGCTACGCCAACGAAGTTTATTACAAACTTTCCTCGGGAGAAACAAATACTTACGAAGCCGAAAGTTGGGATATCGCTTTTTTACGGGTAAACCCAATGAATACAGGCATTCGCATAAATGACGGCATAGGGATTCAGGTTTTTGAGGCTGCCGATAGCCCTTCAGATTGGAACAGTATCGACGTT
>JBEBRF010000099.1:0-8639 GCA_040394975.1 Aequorivita soesokkakensis | reverse complement strand
CTGCCCAGGGACAGACCCTTGTTTATAGTTATGTAGGTTTTGAGACCCAAGAGATCGCTGTTGGGGCATCAAATAGAATCAATGTTACTATGCAGGCTGGAGCTGTTCTGGACGAAGTAGTAGTGACTGCATTGGGTATTTCCCGTGAAAAACAATCACTGGGATATTCCACGCAGCAAGTAGCCGGTGAAGAATTGGCTACTGTAAAAACAAACAACTTTACCAACGCGCTGTCAGGGAAGGTTGCTGGTCTTCAAATTCGACGAAACAACAACTTCGGTGGTTCTACCAACGTGATCATTAGGGGTATTACCTCTTTAACAGGTGATAACCAAGCGTTGTTTGTTGTGGATGGAGTGCCAATCAGTAACTTGAATACCAACAATGCGAACCAAAAAAATTCGTCTTCCGGTAACTATTATGATTATGGTAACGCCGCTGCGGACATTAACCCAGACGATATCGAATCTGTAAACGTTCTTAAAGGTGCAGCTGCATCGGCGCTGTACGGTTCACGTGCTGGTAACGGTGTAATCATCATTACCACCAAAAAAGGTAAAAAATCAAAAGGATTGGGTGTGACCATCAACTCCAACGCTCAAGTTGGTTTTGTTGATAAGAGCACTTTCGCCGAATATCAGTCCAATTATGGTGCTGGTTACGGTGGCCAAGCCTTCACTTCTGAGGATATTGACGGAGACGGTATAGATGATGTGGTTTCAAACTATCTTGACGATGCCTCGTACGGGCCATTTTTTGATGGTAGAATGATCTATCAGTGGGATGCATTTGATCCTGCTTCACCAAACTATCTTAAAAGAACACCTTGGGTAAATTCTCCAAATGGAGCCATTACTTTTTTTGAAACGCCAGTAACTCTTACCAACTCTATTTCTATTTCAAACGGAATGGAAAATGGTTCATACCGTTTGTCTTACACTAAATTGGATCAATCTGGATTGATGCCTAACAGCCAAATAGACAGGCATAACTTTACATTTAGTGGAACTTTTGATCTATCAGATAGGTTAACTGCCAGCGGTTTTGCCAATTACATTAAAACGGAAGCATTAGGCCGTAACTCAACTGGGTATAGCGACAACATCATCAGTGGCTTTAAGCAGTGGTGGCAAACCAACGTAGATATTAAGGAACAATGGAACATCTACAACAGCACCAAGAGAAATATTGGATGGAACCCTGGCTCTTCCGCTCCTGGCACCAGCCCAATTTATTGGGACAACCCATATTGGACTCGTTACGAAAACTATCAAAATGATGGCAGAAGCCGTTTCTTGGGTAATTTTGAGCTGAACTATAAGTTGGCTGACTGGGTGAGTATTACCGGTAGAGTTGCAACAGATACCTATAATGAGCAACAAGAAGAGCGCCGAGCTGTTGGGTCTGTGCCCACTGCTTTTGGTATTACAAGAGGAAATGTTGATTCTGGATATCTTAGACGTGATATTACCGTTACCGAAACCAACTATGACCTGATGTTCAATTTTGATGCTGATATTTCAGAGAGCATTAGCCTTGCCGGTATCTTGGGAACTAACATTAGAAGAGATGAGTTCAATTCATTAACTAATTCTACCGCTGGTGGATTGGTAGTTCCCGGTCTCTATTCAATCCAAAACTCAAGAAACGATATTCCTAAGTCACAGGAAGTAGCACAAAAAAGAGGGGTAGATGGTGTTTATGCCAGTGCATCCCTTGGTTTTGGAAATGTGGTGTATTTAGATGGAACCATTCGTAGAGATGACTTTTCCACCCTGCCCGATGAAGAAAGTGCCTTTTACTATCCATCGGTATCTACCAGTTTCGTGTTCAGCAAATTGATGAATGTTGATGCTATCAATTTCGGTAAGCTTCGTTTGAACTATGCTAAAGTAGGTAATGGTGCACCACCTGATAAATTGTTTGATACCTATGTAATCAATACAGATATCGGTACTTCCGTGCCAAGTACTTCCAACAATCCTAATCTAAGACCAGAATTCACAACAAGTTACGAGGCAGGTATTGAAATGAGATTTGCGAACAACCGTGTTGGTTTTGATTTTTCTTATTATAAAGCAAATTCTGAAGACCAAATTGTGGAGGTTCCAATCGCTGAATCTTCAGGTTCTTCCAGAAAACTATTGAATGCGGGTGAAATTGAAAACAAAGGATTTGAAATTTCATTGAACGCTACACCTATAAAAACCGATAATTTCAGCTGGATGCTTAACGGTAACTTCACAAAGAACGAAAGTGAGGTAGTCGCGCTACCAGAAGGAGTAGAGGTTTTAAATTTGGGTACTTACCAAGGAGGTGTTAAAATTAATGCTGTCCCTGGAGAGCCATATGGTGTAATTTATGGAGCTGATTACGTTTACCACGATAACGGAGAAAGAATTGTAGGTGAAAATGGAAGGTATTTAAAAACTGGCCCCAATGAGAAAATTGGAGATACCAACCCAGATTGGTTGATGGGTATAACCAACACCTTGAACTATAAATCTTGGTCATTCAGCTTTTTAATTGATATCCAACAAGGAGGCTCTGTGTTCTCGCTGGATCAATACTACGGCCAGGCCACCGGACTTTATGTGGATACTGATTATATAAATGATTTGGGTAATCCAGTAAGAAACACCATTGAAAATGGAGGAGGTTTCATTAATCCTGGGGTTTACGAAGATGGAACACCAAACACTACACGGGTGGATGCTTCAGAATTTGGTAATTTTGGTTATGCAGCATATCCACAATCAGAGTTTGTGTATGATGCCAGCTACGTAAAATTGCGCCAAGCGTCACTTACCTATACCATGCCTTCAAAATTCCTTGACAATACTTTTATGACAGGCCTTCAGTTCACATTGACTGGCTCGAACCTTTGGATAATAGACAAGAATGTGCCCTATGCTGATCCAGAATCTGGATTAAGCTCTGGTAATTCACAAGGATATATCACAGGTTCAATGCCAACTACCCAAGATTATGGGTTTAACATTAAAGCACAATTTTAATAACTAAAAAGATGAAGAAACTGATTTTAATATTATCAGCGGCAGTTTTCGCCGTATCTTGTTCAGACAATCTTGAAGATCTGAACCAGAATATAAAGGACCCTACAACAGTTAGTGGTGAGAGTTTGTTCGCATCTGCTGAAAAGCAACTTGCAGACCAAATTACCACGCCCAACGTAAACCTTAACAATACCAGATTGTGGGTTCAGCACTGGCAGGAAACCACGTATCCTGATGAAAGCAACTATGATCAATCCACGCGCCCAATTCCAGATAACCACTGGAGGGAAATGTACCGAGATGTATTGAGAGATCTTAAGGAAGCAAGCAAGAACGTTGCAGCTGCAGACAATGACATTACAAACCCTTTGAAACCAAATAAATTGGCCGTTATTGAGGTATTGAATGTGTACACCTGGAGCAATTTGGTTGAAACCTTCGGGAATGTTCCTTATTCTGAAGCTTTGGACATTGAAAATACACTGCCAAAATATGACGATGCAATGACCATCTACAAAGATCTTCTTGTACGTTTAGATGCGGCAATCAACTCAATGGATACCAGTAAAGGAAGTTTTTCCGGCGATGTTGAAAAGATTTATGCCGGTGATATGGTTTCTTGGAAAAAGTTTGCGAATACTCTTAAATTAAGAATGGGTATTATACTTGCCGATGCCGATGCAGCTACTGCAAAAGCAGCTGTAGAGTCGGCCGTCGCGTCTGGTGTTTTCACCAGCAATGCGGATGACGCGGGATATGCATACACCGCTGCTCCAAACGGAAACCCATTGAACGATAACTTGGTTCTTAGTAACCGTAACGATTATGTTGCCGGAAAGACCATTATTGATTTGATGAACGCTTTGGAAGATCCACGAAGAGGTTCCTTTTTTACAGATGTAAACGGAGAATATATTGGAGGTGTAATAGGCGACCAAACTGTTTACTCAGATTACAGCCACGTAACACCATCAATATTGGGAGGTGATTATCCAGGTTGGTTCCTTCAGTATGCCGAAACAGAATTTCTTTTGGCCGAAGCGGCCGCAAGAGGATTTAATGTGGGCGGTAGCGCTGAAAGCCATTATATTGCTGGTATAACCGCTTCTTTTGAATTTTGGGGTGCAGAAGGCTTAGCAGATTATTTGGCTAATCCAGCTGTAGCTTATGATGGTGGAAATTGGAGAGAATCTATTGGAACTCAAGCTTGGTTGGCACTTTACAACAGAACTTTTGCTTCTTGGCTTTCCGTTAGACGTTTAGATTATCCCGTTTTAGTTGAGCCGATTAACGCAGAGTCCGGATATCCAGTTCGTTATCCTTATCCCGTTAGCGAAATTAACTTAAATCCAACAAACTACGAACAAGCTGCAAGCGCCATAGGCGGTGATGCAACTGAAACTAGACTTTTCTGGGATAAGTTCGATAATACTTGGGGCTTTTAAGAACAAGTCTGCAAGATTTTAATGTAACAAAATCCCCGGTAGAAAAACCGGGGATTTTTTTGTTTAAAAACTCATATTTTTTTGAAAATAATTTTGTGAAACGTCAATGACGGTATCACTCCCATTAAAATTTAGAGACCAATTTTATGAAGGTTTTTTAAATAACGGAATTTAAATTGTGGAAAATAAATGCTCTATAATTAATTTGGCGTGTTCGCGAGAATTTTCAATAAACCATTTATGGGTTTCCGTTCCGCCACAAATAACGCCGGCCAAGTACAAACCTTCAATAGTAGTTTCCATAGTCAAGGGGTTGTATTGGGGAAAGTAATTCCCATCTTCAGAAAATTTTACACCCATGCTTTTCAGAAATTGGAAATCGGGTAGATAACCGGTGAGCGCGATCACAAAATCATTCTCAATAATTTCTTTCCCTTTGGGGGTTTTAATGATTGCCTCTGTTTCCCGTATTTCAAGTATTTCTGAATTGAAAAATGCTTTTATACTTCCTTCCAGTATTCTATTTTCAATATCTGGCTTTACCCAATATTTCACGCGTTCGCCAATTACTGGCCCGCGAACCACCATGGTAACCTCTCCGCCTTTCCTCCAAATTTCCAAGGCAGCATCAACTGCAGAATTGCTTGCGCCAACCACAATTACTTTTTGCATGGCGAAGGGATGCGCTTCTTTGTAATAGTGCATCACTTTTGGAAGGTTTTCCCCCGGAACACCCAATAATTGCGGAATGTCATAAAATCCGGTACTCACGATTACGTTTTTTGCGGAATAAATTCTTTTATCGGAAATCACTTCAAAATAGCCGTCAATCTTTTTTACGGAAATGATTTTTTCGTATAAATTAATTTGTAATTTATTGGAAGTAGCAACCCGCCTATAATATTCCAAAGCCTCATTACGAGTGGGTTTTGGGTTGTTGCTGATGAAAGGAATCCCGTCAATTTCCAGTTTTTCCGAAGTTGAAAAAAAAGACATGTTGAGCGGATAATTGAAAATGGAATTGGTCAAAGTCCCTTTTTCCACAACAACGTAGTTAAGGCCTTTCTTTTTGCATTCCAAAGCGCAGGCTATCCCAATGGGGCCGGCACCAATTATTAAAACATCATTCATTCCGAGCTAAGCGAAGGAATCTGCTAAATTACTTCGCAATTTTAATTTTTGATCAGCATCATTAAATCCTGAATTGTTTGTGGAGGGTTGTTGGCGCCAAAAACATAACTGCCTGCCACCAAAACATCGGCCCCGGCGTCAACAAGCTGTTTGGCATTTTTATTGGTAACGCCGCCGTCAATTTCTATTTTGGTTTTTGCACCGTTCGCTTCGATTATTTTTCGAAGTTGTTTGATTTTTTTATAGGTGTTTTCAATAAAACTTTGCCCACCAAAACCCGGATTGACGCTCATCACGCAAACCAAATCAATATCCCCTATGGTATCTTCCAATAACGAAACATTGGTGTGTGGGTTTATGGCAACACCGGCCTGCATTCCTTCATTTTTAATGGCTTGCAGCGAACGATGAAGATGGGTGCAGGCTTCATAATGAACGGTCAGCACATTCGCTCCCAAATCTGCAAAGGTTTTAATATAGCGATCGGGATCAATTATCATCAAATGTACGTCCAACGGTTTTTTTGCATGTTCCGCAATACTTTTGATCACGGGCATTCCGAACGAAATATTTGGAACGAACACGCCATCCATCACATCAAGATGAAACCATTGGGCCTCACTGTTGTTGACCATTTCAATATCCCGTTGAAGGTTGGCGAAATCTGCTGCAAGAATGGAAGGGGCGATGATAGTACGGCTCATTTTAAGAAGTTTTTGCAAAGGTAACTATAAGTTTAGGAGTTTATGGGTTTGTGGGTTTATAAGTTTATAAGTTTAGAAGTGGAAGAGATAGAGATTCTTTCGCTGCGCTCGGAATAAAAAAACCTCCGGTAATCAGCCGGAGGTTATTCGTCAATCAAAAAACGAACAGTTATAATCCCGATTTTACATCGGGATCCCATACTGTAAGTTGTCTTTATGGATTCATTTCGGCTTCGCTCAATGACCGAACGATAGCTGAGCGAAGTTCGAAGGAACGGTAGCTGAGCGAAGTCGAAGGAACGGTAGCTGAGCGAAGTCGAAGCTATCCCAAATAGGTCATCAATATTTTGCTTCGCGAAGTATGCTTCAACCTTCGGATTGCCTTTTCCTTTATTTGGCGAACGCGCTCGCGTGTAAGATCAAAAGTTTCGCCTATTTCTTCTAAGGTCATTGGGTGTTGATCGCCCAAACCAAAATAGAGACGGATAACATCAGCTTCACGGGGAGTCAGTGTTTCCAGCGCCCTTTCAATTTCGGTTCGCAGGGATTCGTGCAATAAGGAACGGTCCGGATTCGGGCTTTCACCGCTTCGCAAAACGTCATAAAGGTTGCTGTCTTCCCCTTCCACCAGCGGCGCATCCATCGATACGTGGCGCCCGGAATTCTTCATGGATTCCTTCACGTCATTGATTGTCATATCGAGTTCCTTCGCAATTTCCTCGGCGGAAGGTGGGCGCTCATTGGCTTGTTCCAAATAAGCGTACATTTTGTTGATCTTGTTGATGCTTCCAATTTTGTTCAACGGCAAACGAACAATTCGCGATTGTTCAGCCAAAGCCTGAAGAATGGATTGGCGAATCCACCAAACGGCATACGAAATAAATTTAAAACCACGCGTTTCATCAAAACGTTGTGCGGCTTTAATAAGGCCAAGATTTCCTTCGTTTATAAGGTCTGGAAGGGTAAGCCCTTGGTTTTGGTATTGCTTAGCCACCGAAACAACGAAACGAAGGTTTGCCTTGGTCAATTTTTCCAACGCACTCTGGTCACCCGCTTTTATGCGCTGTGCCAATTCTACCTCTTCGTCTGCGGTGATTAAGTCAACTTTTCCAATTTCTTGAAGATACTTGTCCAATGAAGCAGTTTCCCTATTGGTAACCTGCTTTGTAATTTTAAGTTGTCTCATTAAGGTTTGTCCTGTAGATTAAGGTTTAAAACATTTGTAATAGGTTATACGTAAGAAACGCATAAAAAGTTACAACTGTTTAAGAAGAAAAAGATTTTTCTCATTAATCTGTGTTCAGATTATACTTTAATCCTGCATTAATTCCAAAAAGAAAGCCCCGCACATCGCGACTGGGATTGTCCAAAAGGTTGAAATGATATTTAAAAGTGGGATTTAATTCAAAGGTGAATTTTTCCGAAATTTTATAATATGCTCCAATTCCTGCATGTACCCCGAAATTTATTTTTGAAAGATTGTTTGCCCTGCCGAGATCCAATTTTTCGTTGTTTGAATTTTTTGCAGAAAGACGATCGTCGGTTAAGAAAAAAGTGCTGAACCCTCCAAAAACGTGTGCCCCAAACCTGCTTTTCGTTAACGAATAAGTCAGTTGTAAAGGCATTTCAATATATTCAATTTCTTGCCGCACGGCAATGGCATCGTTGCCGGCAAAGGAGGAAAGCGTTTCCCGTGTCACGTTTCCAGAAACAGCAGATAGGGAAAAGATGCGCAGACTATCAGTGGAAAAACTGGTTGAACGGACATTATTCACGGAATAATTCAGTTTTGTTTTGATGGCGGAATAACTTAAACTTAATTTTTCATTCAAATTAAAACCAATGCCCACCCCGTATACAAAGTTAAGTTCTCCCGAAATTTTTGCACCATCTAAACTGGGGTCAATGGCGGAAGTTTTTTCAGAAACCGCAGAGAGCACCGGCCCGCCAATTGCCAATATCGTCCATTTCGGATTTTCTTTTTTTTGGATTATCGTGCTGTCTTTTTCGCTTTGTTTTTTCTTTCTTTTTTCGTTTTTATTGTTTTTGGCCAAGGCGATGGAATCAGTTTTTACTTTAAGAATGGAATCGTTATCAATTTTTGCAATGGAAATTTCAGCGTCTTTTTCTGATGAAGTTTCCAATTTTTGATAAGAACTATCTATCGGGATTTTATTCGTTTTAGTAACGGAAATATTCTCCCTTTCTCCTGAAACTCCATTTCCGTTATTCGTTTTAGTTGCATTGTCAAATTTTGTATTTGCATTTTTTGAAGGGACTTTATTGCCATAATTCACTTGTGATTCTGCGGTGATTTTATCATTATTTTCGATTTCGATTTC
>JBEBRF010000098.1:0-8729 GCA_040394975.1 Aequorivita soesokkakensis | reverse complement strand
CACGGCTGGAAAATAAAGACCGATGGATCATTGCACGTAAAACATTTGAAACCGACCGGGAAAGTTTACCCAAAAACTTCAAAACACAAACAGGGCGAGGCGTTTTACAAAATGCGCTATGGGTTTTGGCTCACGCTTATTGCTTCGGCAAAATTGGCTTCAAAAAAGAAAAGTTTTCAGTTTTTCATTGATTCGATGCAGGGATATTTTAAAGCAAAAAACCAGAATTTAGAATTTATCGTTTCCGAAGCGGAAGGGAAATTCATCCGCAATTTACGCTGGAAAAATATTATCAGAAAATTCGGTCTTTAAGCTTTAAGCAAAAAAACATTCCGTTAACGTTCAAACCTTTTATAATGCTTAATTTTACAACTAAATTTTTCCAATGAAAATCAAGCTTTCCCTCCTCACAGTTCTTTTTTCCTTTGCACTAATTACAACTTCCTGCGTTTCAGTTCAAGTAAAGGACAATACGGTTTCACATATTTCTTCCGAAGTAAAAAAACCGAAAAACATCATTCTGTTAATTGGCGACGGAATGGGCCTGAGCCAAGTTTCCACGGCCATTTATTATAAAAAAGGGAAACCACATTTTGAGCGTTTCAATACGATTGGTCTGAGCAAAACTTCTTCTGCCAGCGATTTAATCACCGATTCCGCAGCGGGGGCAACGGTTTTTTCCACGGGAAAAAGAACCTATAACGGTGCCATTGGCGTGGACAAAGATACCATTCCAGTGCCAACAATTATTGAACAGCTTTCAAAGGAAGGTTTTGCTACGGGCATAATTTCAACCTCCTCCATTCAGCACGCAACTCCGGCCAGCTTTTATGCACACGTAAAAAGCAGAAGAATGTATGAGGAAATTACCGAGTTCGCACCTAATAGCGGCGTAAACTTTTTTGTGGGCGGCGGACTGAAATTCTTCAACAAAAGAAAGGACGGAAAGGATTATTTGGCAGAAATGAAAGCGAAAGGCTACGAAGTTTTTACAGATCAACTTCCAAAAACCCCAAGTGAAAAGAACGAACTGATCCTACTTGCCGAGGACGGCATGCCAAAAATGGGCGAAGGCCGCGGCGATTTCCTGCCAAATGCAACAAAACTTGCTTTGGAAAAACTTTCAAAAAACGAAAAGGGGTTTTTCCTAATGGTTGAAGGCAGCCAGATTGATTGGGGCGGCCACGATAACGATGCGGATTATTTAATAGAAGAGTTAATGGATTTTGAAAAAACATTGGGGGTGGCGCTTGATTTTGCAGATTTAAACGGCGAAACATTGGTTATCGTTACCGCAGACCACGAAACCGGAGGCTACACGCTGGCTTCGGACGGCAGCGACTACAACAAAATAAAACCTTCCTTTTCCACCACCGGACATTCCGCAACCATGGTTCCCGTTTTTGCTGAGGGCCCGGGAGCGTCGCTCTTCGGTGGAATTTATGAAAGCATCGATATTTACCACAAAATGATGGAACTTTTGAACAAGTGAAATAGTGCTTTCATTATGAAAACCGAAAACTGACCACTGACCACCGACCACTGACCACTGACCACCGACCACTGATCACTGACCACTGACCACTAACCACTGACCACTAAAATTCTTAACTCGCTTTTATAAAATTCGGTGCCGTAATTTTAGTACTTTAGCCGAAGCTTTCGTTTTATGAAGTATTTACAAGATATTGGCTCTTATTTTTTGATGATTAAAAAGGTGTTTGGCAGCTTTACCAAAACATCGGTTTTAAAACACCTTATTTTTAAGGATATTGACGACCTTATCATCAGTTCCCTCGCTATAGTTTCCTTTATATCTTTTTTTGTGGGCGGGGTGGTTTCCATCCAAACGGCGCTGAACATGGACAATCCCATCATTCCCGATAGTTTGATTGGTTTTGCCACACGGCAGTCTGTTATTTTGGAGTTTGCCCCCACTTTTATGTCCATCATTATGGCGGGGAAAGTGGGCTCCTTCATCACATCTAGTATTGGGTCAATGCGCGTAACGGAACAAATAGACGCCTTGGAGGTAATGGGAATAAACTCCCTGAATTATTTGGTCTTTCCGAAGATAGTCGCGTTGATGTTTTATCCATTTGTGATTGTCCTGTCCATGTTTCTTGGAATTTTAGGCGGGTGGGTTGCCGGGGTTTATGGAGGTTTCACCAGCTCGGCAGATTTTATTGCAGGGGTGCAGGAAGATTTCATTCCCTACCAGCTTTTTTATGCGTTTTTCAAGACCACTATCTTTGCCTTTATTCTGGCCACCGTGCCCTCGTGGCAAGGTTTTTATATGAAGGGCGGCGCGCTGGAAGTGGGCAAGGCCAGCACCAACTCCTTCGTGTGGACAAGCGTGCTGATTATTGCGGCGAATTATGTTATAACCCAATTAATGCTTAGCTAATGATTAAGGTTGAAGACGTTCATAAAAGTTTCGGCAATGAGGAAATTCTCAAGGGAATCACAACTGTTTTTGACCGCGGAAAAACCAATTTGATCATCGGCCAAAGCGGTAGCGGAAAGACGGTATTGCTAAAATGCCTCATCGGGCTTTTTAAGCCTGAAAAAGGCCGCATTTTTTATGAAGACAAAGCCATTCAGGAAATGGATGAAGAAGAGCAGCGCCAACTTAGGGAAGAAAGCGGGATGCTGTTTCAAGGAGGCGCCCTCTTTGACTCTATGAATATTGAAGAGAATGTGATGTTTCCCCTGAGGATGTTCACCAAACAAAAAAAATCTGATATGCTTGGGCGCGTAAATGAAGTTTTAAAGCGCGTGAACTTGGAAAACGTGAATAAGAAATTTCCCGCCGAAATCTCTGGTGGAATGCAAAAAAGGGTCTCCATTGCACGGGCCATCGTGAACAAGCCGAAATTCCTGTTCTGTGACGAACCAAACTCTGGGCTCGACCCCAAAACTGCAACCCTCATAGACACGCTAATTCAGGAAATAACCCATGAAAACAATATTACGACCATAGTGGTAACCCACGACATGAACTCGGTAATGGAAATTGGCGAAAAAGTGGTACTGCTAAAGGATGGCAAGCTTGTGTGGGAAGGCACAAACCAACAAATCTTCAAAACGGATAATGAAGATGTGACCAGTTTTGTTTATTCCTCAGACCTTTTCAAAAAAATCCGGGAAGTGCAACTTAAGGAAAATTAACTTTTAGAGCTATTGCGAAATTCAAGGTTTACAGCACAGATAGCGCTTTCCTTAAATATATTTCTTTCCGAAATTTGTAGCCACTTCTTTCAAGAGCTCCTTTATTTCCTGTTCCTTTTTCATGGGAAAGAGCAGTAGCACATCGTCCTTGTCAACAACAATATAATCCTCAATCCCGTCCAAAACCACAAGTTTATTGGTGTTCGTAAAAATCAAATTGTTGCTTGAGCTTCTTAAAAGAGATTCTGCATTTACAATTGCATTGTTGTTTGGGTCCTTCCGTAATTTATCGTGGAGCGCGCCCCAAGTGCCCAAATCGTTCCAATCAAATGTGGCTTTTTTTACAAATACGTTCTTCGCCTTCTCCAAGATTCCATAATCTATGGATATATTTTCGGCTTTCGAATAATTTTCATCAATGAACTTTTTCTCTTCGGAAGTATTCAAAACCGCAATTCCAACGGTAAATATTGAAATCATTTCCGGTAAATATTTTTCAAAAGAAGCGATTATAGTTTTCACGCTCCAAATAAAAATACCCGCATTCCAAAGAAAATTTCCATGGGCAAGAAACTGTTTTGCGGTTTCATAATCGGGTTTTTCCCGAAACTGCTCTACGGCAAATACGCCATTTTTGGCCTTCGCGACATTTTCATTTTCGGTTTCATTTTCGTTTTCGATTTCAATTTCGTTTTCAATTTCAATATAGCCATAACCGGTGTTTGGAAATGTTGGCTCAATTCCCAAGGTCAACAACACGCCTTCATTTTGTGCCACTTCAAAACAGTGGTTTACGTTCGCGGCAAACGCAGTTTCATCCTCAATCCAATGGTCGCTTGGCGCCACGAGCATTACCGCCTCTGGATTTTGCTTTCTGATTTTCAATGCAGAGAGTAAAATACAGGCAGCAGTGTTGCGCATGGCCGGCTCCAGAACGATCTGTTTTTGGGAAATGTTCGGGAGTTGTTTCAGCGTAAGTTCAAGATATAGTTCATTGGTCAGCACAAAAATGTTCTCTGACGGAATAATCTTGTTGAGCCGGGAAAAGGTTTTCTGAAGAAGGGTTTCCCCCGTTCCCAACATATCGTGAAATTGTTTTGGAAATTCCTGGGTGCTCATGGGCCAAAACCGGGAACCGATGCCCCCTGCCATAATTACTGCGAAATAATTTTTGTTCATTTAAAAATGTTTTAAATGCTGATGGATTTTTAAGTTGGGTGATAGAGGTTAAAGATAAATTTAAAATCAAACTTTTAAACAATTAAACGCTTAAACGCTTAAACGCTTAAACAAATAACACCGTACTTCGTTTAAAAATGTTTAGATGTTTAGGGGTTTATATGTTTAGTTGTAAGCGTAAAATAAAATTTTAAAATCAAACCCTAACCATTTACACAATTACACAATTAAACAATTAAACAATTAAACAATTAAACAATTAAACATCTAAACCCTCATTTCAAAAATTCTACCTCAGCATTGGGATTAAAGAGGAACGTTCTTCCCGTGGCTATTTCCAAACATTCAAACCTTTTCACCCGTTGGGCGCCACGCTTGAAAATCTTTCCATTATACAGCCGAAAATGCCCTCCAAGCGGTATTTCAAATATATAGTTTTTATCGTTCTCGGGGTCATATTGCTTTAAAGCCAAAGCCAGTGGAGCGTCCGTATCGCTGGAAGCCGTGGGGTTTTTGAAATGTCGCGCCAACAAAGGCAATAATTGGTTTGGAAAAATATCTGGCCGCAAAAAGGGCAACATCAAATGTTGAAAGGTACGTTTCCATTCCATCCCGTGCGGTTTTATGTATCGACCGTATTGAGTAAACGCATCCAGATGGGCTATCTCGTGGACCAATGTGATTAGAAATCGATATTTGTTCAGGGTAGCGTTCACGGTAATTTGATGTTGGCCGTTGGGCATTTTCCGGTAATCGCCGTGTCTGGTGACGCGTTCGTTCACAATTTTCAGGTGAATTTTATGGGTCTTTATAAGTTCAAAAACAGGAACTACTGAAGCCTGTGGAATGTATTTTTCAAGAATAGTTGTCATAAAGGGACTCAAAACCGATTCGGTACCGTGGGATCAAAAATAGCCAGTCTTTGCGAATAACAGGGGATTTTCCTACTTAAAAAAATATAGGCTACTTCGATTTTTACAAAAAAATAAGGTGCAGCGATTTTATAATCAAGGGCTTAAAAATAGTATTTAAATACGTTCTAAATAAACTTTGAAAACAAAAAAATGGACACTACTTTTGCCTCCAATTTATAATCAATCTAAATTAAATTTGAATTTTATGAGAGTCATCACCTTATTTATATGTTTCATCTTACCCACTATTATTTCAGCCCAAGAAATGGCAACAATTTCAGGCACTGTCACGGATATCAACAACAATCCTGTGCCTTTCGCAAGCGTTTATATTTCTGAACTTAAAAGAGGAACTTCCGCTGATGAATTGGGCGCCTTCACGCTTCCCAATATACCCTACGGGGAATGGAACATTGCCGCAAGCGCCGTGGGATATACCAATGTCTCCACCGTCCTCACCATACAAGCCCCCATTGTTAACGGCATTAATTTTAAACTTTCCTTAGACAACGAACTGGACCAGGTGGAAGTGTTCGGCAATCGGAACGACCACCCCGATAAAATAGAATCCATAACGCGCCTGCCGTTAAAACCTTATGAGCAGATTCAGAGCCTCTCGGTTATTTCTGAAAAACTGATCGAAGACCAAGGAGCCTTGAGCATTGCCGATGCCACCAAAAACGTGCCCGGAGTATATACTTTTGCAACTTACGGCAACAAGCGCGAAAGCATGTCATCCCGTGGGTTTAGGGGAATCCCTATTTTAAAGAACGGAGTGCGCATTCATTCCGATTTTCGCGGCGTGGGCGTCCTTACTGATATGCAGGGCGTGGACAATATTCAAATCTTGAAAGGAACGGCTGCCATAACCCAAGGGGTGGCCACAGATTTGGGAAGCCCCGGCGGAATTATTAATATAGTTACCAAAACCCCTAAATATACAGCCGGCGGAAACGCAAGCCTTCGCGGGGGAAGTTTTGGCCAAATTAGGCCCACATTTGATGTTTACGGCCCTTTGAATAAAGAAAAAAATATTGCGTTCCGTTTAAATGGAGCCTTGGAAAGGGCTGACAACTACCGGCATTTGGTGGAAAAGGAAAGCTTTTATTTCAACCCCTCATTTGAATGGAAGATAAATGAAAAAACAACAGTGACCCTGGAATTGGACCATTATTATGACAGCAGGACCCCAGATTTGGGAACCGTAAATTTGGCTGAAAATAACGTGAACGCAATTTATGATCTTCCCCATTCACAATTTTTAGGTTTTGAAAATGACCGTTCCATCACTGAAAATACTACCTATGCCATACGGATGGATAGAGAATTGAACGAGCAGCTTACCCTAAAAGGGGCATTTTACAGCTCTTCATTAAAGTTGGACGACAAAGGCGCGGGATTGAATAAAACTATCGTAGAAAATGAAATTCCCTTATATAATGTCCGCGAAAGAAGCTATTCCACCTCAACCCGAAATGACGACAACAATGTGCTGCAATTTGATTTGATTGGCGATAATGTTTACACAGGCTCAATCAGGCACACTTTTCAGGTTGGTTTTGACTATCGTTCCTCACGCTTTAGCACAAGCAGCCAAGCCGCAGGAGTGATAGACACCATTAATGTTTTCCAAAATATTGACCACAGATTGCCAAATGTAACCCTTGATGAAGCAAACGTGAGCGGTGGAAAAACCTATTCATTGGGGTTTGTTGTCCAAGATGTGATTTCGTGGACCAACTGGCTGAAAACCTTTCTTGGTGCACGATACAGCACAACCGAAACCATTGCCGAAGTAGAAAACACACGAAGCGATGCCTTCAACCCATTGGGCGGGATTATCGTTTCCCCAATAAAAAACGTGAATATTTTTGTTTCATACACAAACAGTTCCTATCCGCGGACTGCCGCCCGCTTGGGCCAAAATGGAGAAGAACTGGGCAACGAACGGTACGACCAACTTGAAACCGGATTTAAAACAAGTTGGCTAAACGACCGGTTGCGATTCAACCTTACCCTGTATAAAATCAACAACAAAAACATAAACCTGCCTGTTTACGATGAAACTTGGACCAACATTCTGTATTACGCCAAAGGCGGAAACGACCAGCGCCAAGGAATTGAAGTAGAACTCACGGGAAGACCGCTGGAAAATTTAGAGCTGATTGGCGGATACGCATATATTGATGCAAAATACAAGGAACACACCTCCTATGTGTATGGCTCTGCCCCGCTCAACACGCCTAAGCACACCTTTAATGCTTATGCCAATTATTCTTTCAACAATACGCTAAAAGGACTTTCCCTCGGGGCCGGGGTCTATTTCACGGGAGAGCGGCCGGTGAATGATTGGTCCTCGGGCGCCGTTACCCATCAGGGTATAGTTCCCGGCCAAGAACCTTTCAACGTTGATGCATATACCATGGTGAACGTACAATCGGAATATAAATTTAACCAAAACTGGAGCGTTCAACTGCTCTTGAACAACGTCTTCAATGAAATAGGGTATAATACTTATAGGACTTCCTATATAAATCAAACCGATCCACGAAACTTTGCAGGAGTGCTGCGCTATAATTTTTAGTTGTTTGAGTTGTTAATTTTTCAAAGGCATGGCTTCGGTCGTGCCTTTGGATTTTTCAAAATTGAGGGAATGAAAAACAAACCAAATAATCTAAGAAAATTCATTGGCCCACAATTACTTGGGTTTGGAGTTCATAAAAGCAAACATTCCGGCCCCGTAAAGATTTTAAGGCGTGGTTGTGGAAACCTGGAGGATTCTTCCGTTGTAAAATTTATTTCCCGTAAGGGCAAAATCCATTATATATTTCGCCATTTCAGTTGCTGAAAGTGGCGCTTTAAAACCGGGAAATGCCGCCGCCAGCATTTCTGTCTGCACGGAACCCAAAGCCAAAACATTGAAGGAAGGCCCGGTTTCCTTGTATTCTTCAGCGAGCAATTCGGTTAAGGTTATTAGTGCGCCCTTGCTGCTGCTGTATGCGCTGAGCCCGGAAAATTTTACGCTGCCCTGTATCCCACCCATACTGCTGATATTTACAATGTGGCCCCGCTTATTCATAAATGGAAGTACGGCCTTTATCAATGCGGCGGCTCCAAAAACATTTACATCATAACACTTTTTAAATTCTTCGGAAGTGATTTCCGCAAAAGGTTTGTTCACCAAAAATCCTGCGTTGTTGATCAGCACATCCACGGTTTTCATTGAAGTTTGAAGATAAGCCGAAAGTTTTGCCATTTCAGATTCATTGGCGATGTCAAATTCCAAAGCGGTAACATTTCTCCAATTTAAATCGGAAATGGGTTTTGAATTCCGCGAAAGTGCCAAAACGTTATGCCCAGCTTCCGAAAAAAGTTTTACCATTTCGAAACCAATACCACGGGAAGTACCTGTAATTATAATATTTTTCATAGTTACTCTAAGCTAAAAGACCTCACAGGTCTTTG
>JBEBRF010000097.1:0-8734 GCA_040394975.1 Aequorivita soesokkakensis | reverse complement strand
CCTTTTTATGCATCTTCTAACAATACCGCTACTATCAACCAATCAGGTGAAGAAAACAGCAGTTGGGCAGACCAAGATGGTAATAACAACGTGATGAATGCTACTCAAAATGGAAATAATAATGCCGCTGATCAAGAGCAAGATGGAGATGGCAACACCGCGAATGTGAATCAATCATCTTCTGGAAACCAAGCTTTACAGAACCAAGCTGGAAACTCCAACTACGCTTCAGCTGTACAGCACGCCAGTACTGGCGCTGGTTTAGACAACTATGTTGAGCAAAACCAGACTGGAAACTCCAACTATGCATTTTCAGATCAAGATGGTGTTGACGGTTATGTTCGTCAGGATCAGAATGGAAATTCTAACAATGCATCGGTTTATCAATATTCCAATGGAACTGATAACAAAGTATACCAACAACAGTGGGGCGATAGCAACACCATTTCTTCAAGTCAAACTTCCGGAAGCTATAACCTAGCCTTTACTTATCAAGAAGGCGTTGGTAACTGGGGTAGTACCTCACAATCTGGTGGAAATGGAAACCATTTGTTGTTAGTTCAAAAATCTCAAGGTGGTCCAGGTCATACTGCTACTATTAACCAAAATGGTACTGGCAACATGGCTGATGTATTACAATTGGGTCCAGGTGGTAACTGGGCTGATGGTGTAATCTGCGAGTTCCCAGAGCCAAATGTTTTGAATACTCCTGCTCCGTTACCAAATATTACTATAGGTGACCCATGTCCAGGATGCTAATCACGGCACTCGGATAAAACACTTATTTAAAGAGAAAAGGAGGGCAGTTTTTATGCCCTCCTTTTTAATAAATTTAATATCTTTAGGGCAAGCTTATGCAGGCCCGTTATTAGTAATGATTTAGTATCAGAGATAAGGATACTTTTGGAAAAGCTTTAAAAGCATTCTGTCTTGCGAGTTAACATAAAAAAGCATACGATGAAGACAACAACAAAAAGTTTAGTATTTGGAATCTTTGTTTCGGCCTTATTTATAACCTCAGTTTCCGGCCAAACCTATAAACCGGAGCAAGGTAATACAAATGGTGAGAATATTATACGAGGTGAAAAGGTATCACCCGAAATGATGGCAAACTTAGGCATCATGACTGCACCCAACCCACAAAATGCTATTATTCAAGGGAATTCAGTGTATGTTCGCCAAATAGGAGATTTCAATACTGCTAAAATTGTTTCCAATACTAATGCCAGTGAAATAAATCTGCTCCAAAATGGTGATTATAATGAAACCAATTTAGATTATACGGCCAACACAGCTGTGGCAGAACTTATACAAAATGGTAATAGCAACCGTATAAGGGATTTTGTAAACAATCCAGATGCCGATATTTCATTGGATCTTATTCAGAACGGAAGTTATCTAAACTTTGAGCGCGAAGGCGTTAACGAGCTTACCAAATCGTTAAAATTCAGACAAACAGAAGCCTCGCCAACAATAATAGTGAGAAGTTTTTACTAAATGAATTGTTTTAAAACACATATTGGTAAAATAAAAAAATATTTCATAGCCGTAATTACGCTTTTCATAACCATAGGCGTGAATGCGCAATTCTATAACAAAGAGTATGTTGGTAAGATTCTTATAAAAAAAGACAGTGAATTCTTCACCTTTACCGCAACCGCGGAAAACATCACCCCTACCGATGTTAATCTTAGATATGACTTCAGTCTTTATCTGAAGGACGCCAACAATAACATTTCAAAAAGCAATCAAACCAATCTTTTCTTTTTAAAAGGGAATGAAAAAAGAGTACTCTCTAAGATTAACGTAAATTACAACGACCAAGGAAATATTACCCTGGTCCTGGTGTTGTATGATAGCGACGACAAACCAGTAGGGCAGGACCGTATTGAGTTAAGTGCAGATAAAGGGTATCAAGAAATCATCAGTGATAAACTGTCTCCACAAGAAGAAGCAGCAAGCGCAGACCAGGCTGCACCACAAGATGGAATCATTATGGATGGATTGGTAGTGGAAAACACTTTAACCAAAGCGGGACGTGATTTTTATAAATACTTTTATTCAGAATATTACAACCGGGGATTAAAGACAAAAAAAAACATAGTGATTGAAGAGGTGCCTGGAAGAATGCGCAGCACAAAGATTTCTGTAAAAATTGACGACCAGTTGCTGTGGCAGTTTTTTTCGCAGCCAAAAAAATCCTTTTTACAAAGTATGGCTTCGACGGCATTGGACAGATGCATTGCCTATCTTCAACAACTTCAAAAGCAAAATGACAATACTCTAACCCGATATTGAGATGAAAACGTTTAAACTACTTTTTACAATTGCATTCCTTTTCATTGGTAGTCTGGGATTTGCCCAACAATTTACTTATAGGGCCTTGAATCCGGCCTTTGGTGGCGATACTTTTAATTATAACTGGCTATTATCTTCGGCCACTTCCCAAAATAAACTTGTTGCGCCTACAGATCAGAGAACTCAGCAATCTGAACTGGGACGGTTTGGAGAAAATTTAAATCGGCAATTGTTGAGCCAAATATCCCGTCAACTATTGGAGCAGCAATTAGGAGGTTTAAGATTTAGTGAAGAAGGAACCTTTACCTATGGCACCCTTAATATAGAAATTTTTCAATCTGACGAAGGTTTGGTGCTAAACATATTAGATACCGCCACCGGAGAGGAAACACAAGTTATTGTCCCAAATTAAACTTATTTAATGAGAATATTTTTCAAATCAGTTTCCTTGATAGGAGTTTTATTATTTTCTTCCTGTGGAGCCTATTTTAATCAACCATTGTACCAAGAGGCTTCGCGTACCGGAGAATTTTCAAAATCCACTCCATTGTTATTGGGTCTGCCCGAAGCGGCCCAACCCTTGGAAGTAGCAGTCTATAATTTTAGTGATCAAACAGGACAATATAAAGCCGTTGAGAATGGTAGCACTTTCAGTACCGCTATTTCTCAAGGGGGAACTACTATGCTCATTAAAGCGTTGGAAGATTCCGGATGGTTTATCCCTATAGAGCGCGAGAACCTGAGCAATCTTTCTACGGAACGAAATATTATTCGGAACACCAAACAGGAATACATTAAAAACCTAAATCCAAATGAGCCTCCCCTTCCGCCTCTCCTGTATGCTGGTTTGTTGCTTGAAGGTGGGATAATTTCTTATGACACAAATATTATCACGGGAGGAATAGGAGCTCGGTACTTTGGTTTGGGCGGGTCTGCGAAATATAGACAGGATAGAATAACTGTATATTTAAGAGCTGTTTCTACAAGCAATGGAGAAATTCTTAAAACGGTGTACGTTTCAAAAACAATACTCTCGCAAGCAATAGATGCTAGCTTTTTCCGCTTCGTAAAATTTCAAAGATTGCTGGAAGCCGAGACCGGAGTTACCCAAAATGAGCCTGTTCAGCTAGCTATGAAGGATGCTATAGAAAAAGCAGTACACGATCTTATAATTGAAGGAATTCAAAAGCAATTTTGGAGCAGCCAAGGAGGAAAGGAAGTAAATGACCAATTGGTGGCGGACTATCTCCTCGAAAAAGAGAAAGATGAGTCCATGCTCCTGTTCGATAGAATACAAACAAAGCGGGAGGGCAACAACTCTTTAGGCATAACAGTAGGCGGAAATCTGCCCGATGCCGATTATTCCACCCAAGAACTTGGATTTATGGGCCGCTTTGAATATCAAAGAAACTTTGGCCATTATTTTAAAGCATCCCTTGCAGCAACCGCGTTTAAGTTAGACAATGGCAAACAATACAGCAATATTTTGGGCAGCCTGGATATTAACGGGCAATTTTCATTGCTCCCGCATGACAAACTCTCTCCCTTTGTGTATGCCGGCCCGGGCGTGGTATTGGATTTTGTGAAGCCTGACGGCGGATCCAACAAGTTGGGGGATACCTATTTTAAAATCCAATACGGAGTAGGGATAGAATATTTCCTGTCGAAAAAACTTGGTCTTAAGATTTTTGGGGAACACAACCTGGTCTTCAGCGATGAGCTCGATGGAATTGTAAACGGTAAGAGAGACGATTTTTATTACAACCTCGGGGTAGGGATAAACTATTATTTCAAATTATAACTTTAAAAGATGATGAAAAAACACCTAACCTATATTGTTATAGCCTGTTTCACTCTGCTCATTGGCTGTAGCGAAGACACCATCGATGTTGTGATGTACGGAACACTCAAAGGAAAAGTCATCGATAAAGAGAGCGGCGAACCGCTGGATAACGCAAAAATCACCACCAATCCCGCTTCAACCACGGTTTTTACGGATAGCTCTGGAAATTTCACCATACAAAAAGTAGCGGTTGATGATTATTCCGTACAGGCAGAACTTGCCGGATATGTTTCCGGTTTTGAAGCCGTATCTGTATCTGAGAATAATACATCTGAAGTATCATTTGAATTGTCAGTTTCAAACACACAAAACCTTCCTCCCTCAATACCAATACTGGTTACTCCAGAAGACGGGGCCGAGGAACAACCTTTGGAAGTACAATTTATTTGGGAAGCTTCCAATTCAGAAGCTGATGAACTTTCTTATACCTTAGATCTAAGGAATGGAAGCACAAACGAAATGCAAGTTTTTGAAGTGGGCCAGGACACCACCTTCACGGTTAGCAATCTCCAATTGGCTACTAAATATTTTTGGCAAATAACAGTCTCTGATAATGACAATGACCCTGTAGTTTCCTCTATCAGTGAATTTAAGACACTCACCCTGCCTGACAACCCCTATCTTTTTGTGAAAAAGGAAAACGATAATTTGGTAATTTATTCCGGGGCAGAAGATCCCGATGTGGGCAACGGGCAAGAACCAGAACCAGATTTTAATGTGCTTAAACTTACAAGTGAGAATTCAAACAGTTTTCGGCCTAAAAAAAGCAACATTCTCAATAAGATTGCTTTTTTAAGAAACACTGGCGGCAACACCCATATCTATACAATGAATATTGATGGAACCAATGTTACCCAAGTAACCAGCCAAAAACCGGTAGCTGGTTTCAGGACAGATGAATTAGAGTTTACCTGGGCGCTGAACGACAGCAAAATATATTATCCACATTTTGACAAATTATATTCTATAAATTCTGACGGCGGCGGATTTACATTGGAATATACCACCATCGATGGGGCATTTATATCTGAAGTTGCCGTTCCAGAGTTTGATGATGATTTAGTACTGCTAAAAACCAATAATTCAAGCGGATATAATGTGCGCATTTACACCGCACGACTGAGCACAAATTCCGAAGAAACAATAATCCTTGCAAACGTTCAGGGCGCAGCAGGGGGAATTGATATTTCCGCCAATGCCGATAAAGTACTATACACCCGTGATATTGACGAAGCACAAAATTCTTCCTATAGAATTTTTAATAGCCGAATCTTTCTTTATACCATAGGAAACCCTAATCCCGCAACCCAGATTGTAACCGAGGTCGTGACGGGTGAGAATGAATTGGATGCAAAGTTTTCACCTTCCGAAGGTGGAATTATATTTACACGAGTGAAGAATAACTTTGGCGCCAAACCTGATATTTTCTCCATGATTTTTGATCAACAATCGGCAAATGATCAATTATTATTCACAAATTCATATATGCCCAATTGGGAATAAAGCCATAAATATTCTAAAACCCCAACAGCCCACCTTTGTGGGCTTTTTTTTAATCCGTACTTTTGCAGCTTATCAATCTCCAATGAGCAAGGATATTTCAAAACGTTACGCAAAAAGAGGCGTTTCCGCAGGAAAGGAAGATGTGCACAACGCCATCAAAAATGTGGACAAAGGTCTTTTTCCAAAGGCATTCTGCAAGATTGTTCCAGATTATTTAACCGGCGATACCGATTATTGCTTGATTATGCACGCCGATGGGGCTGGTACAAAATCTTCCCTTGCTTATGCCTATTGGAAAGAAACGGGCGATATTTCCGTGTGGAAAGGAATTGCGCAAGATGCCCTGATTATGAACATTGACGATCTGCTGTGTGTGGGAGCGGTAAATAATATTATGCTTTCTTCAACTATCGGAAGAAACAAAAACCTGATTCCGGGCGAGGTCATTTCTGCAATTATAAACGGTACCGAGGAATTGATTTCTGAGTTGAAAATATTAGGCGTAACCATACATTCCACCGGTGGGGAGACGGCAGACGTTGGAGATTTGGTGCGAACCATAATCGTAGATTCCACCGTAACGGCACGAATGAAACGCAGCAACGTTATTGACAACGCAAATATTAAACCGGGCAATGTTATTGTAGGTTTGGCTTCCTTTGGGCAGGCAACCTATGAAAGGGAATACAACGGCGGTATGGGCAGCAATGGCTTAACCTCTGCACGCCACGACGTTTTTGGAAATTATTTGGCCAAAAAATATCCCGAGACTTTTGATGCTTCGGTTCCAGAGGAATTAATTTATTCGGGCTCAAAAAGACTGGAAGATGTAATTCCTAATTCTAATTTAAACGCAGGTAAATTGGTACTTTCACCTACCCGTACCTATGCTCCAATTATTAAAAAAGTCCTTTCACAGTTCAGCAATAAAGAAATCCACGGAATGGTGCACTGCAGCGGTGGAGCGCAAACAAAGATTCTCCATTTTGTGGAAAACCTTCACATTATAAAGGACAATTTGTTTGAAATTCCACCACTTTTCAAACTAATTCAAGAAGAAAGTGGCACAGATTGGAAAGAAATGTACCAAGTGTTCAATATGGGCCATAGAATGGAGCTTTACGTTTCCGAAGAAATCGCCGAGACCATTATTGAAATCTCAAAATCGTTCAATGTAGATGCACAAATAGTAGGCCGTGTGGAGGCCGCGGAAACGAAAAGGCTCACCATACTATCGCCCTTCGGCGAATTTCAATATTAAGTTTCATTCAAAATCTGACTGAAATAACTTCAACTAAAAAAGTGTAAATTTGCACCCATCATAAAATCTATATGTTCGACAGGCTTCAAATAATAAAACAACGTTTTGACGAGGTGAGTGACCTTATTATCCAACCCGATATTATCAGCGATCAAAAGCGATATATCCAATTGAACAAGGAATATAAGGACCTTCGGGTTTTAATGGAAAAGCGCACCGAATTTGTGGAACTTACGAATAACATTTCAGAAGCCGAAGAAATAATTACAGACGGCGGTGATGCCGAAATGGTGGAAATGGCGAAGACGCAACTCGAAGAAGCAAAATTGCGGCTGCCCAAACTTGAAGAAGAAATCAAGTTTCTTTTGGTGCCCAAAGATCCAGAAGACGCCAAGAATGCAGTGATGGAAATAAGGGCCGGAACTGGCGGTGACGAAGCAAGTATTTTTGCGGGCGATCTTTACAGAATGTACATAAAGTACTGTGAAGGAATGGGCTGGAAGACCAATGTGTTGGATTTTAACGAAGGCACCAGTGGCGGATTTAAAGAGGTACAATTTGAAATTGAGGGCGAGGACGTTTACGGAACCCTTAAGTTTGAAGCAGGAGTACACCGGGTGCAGCGTGTTCCGCAAACGGAAACCCAAGGCCGTGTTCACACCAGTGCGGCAACAGTAATGGTTTTTCCCGAAGCGGAAGAGTTTGATATTGAAGTAAACCCCAAAGATGTGCGCATTGATTTCTTCTGTTCCTCAGGACCCGGTGGACAGTCTGTAAACACTACCTATTCGGCAGTTCGGTTAACGCACATTCCAACTGGAATTGTGGCGCAGTGCCAAGACCAGAAATCACAACATAAAAATAAAGAAAAGGCCTTTCGGGTGCTTCGTTCCAGATTGTATGATCTTGAACTGGCCAAAAAACAGGCTGAAGATGCCTTAAAACGCGGCTCAATGGTTACAAGTGGAGACCGTAGTGCAAAGATCAGAACTTACAATTATCCGCAGGGTCGCGTAACGGACCACCGGATCAATCTTACCCTTTACAACCTGGGAAATATAATGAACGGCGACGTTCAGGAAATAATTGACGAACTTAAATTGGTAAGTAATACCGAAAAATTAAAGGAAACCGGCGAAACTTTTTAGGCCCAAATATCTGCAATAAGGCAATGACTACGGAATATTTAGTTTCAGAAATTAAAAGAAAACAATCCTTTCTTTGTGTGGGGCTTGACGTTGATCTTGAAAAAATCCCAGATTTCCTTTTAAAGGAAGAAGACCCCATCTTTTCATTCAACAAAGCTATTATCGCCGCAACCCACCAATATGCCGTTGCCTATAAACCCAACACCGCTTTTTATGAAGCATATGGCCTGAAAGGGTGGCAATCATTGGAGAAAACCATTCATTATTTAAACGAAAACCATCCCGAGATTTTCACAATCGCTGATGCAAAACGTGGGGATATTGGCAATACTTCCAGCCGCTACGCCAAGGCTTTTTTTGAGGATTTGGGCTTTGACTCAATTACCGTTGCGCCCTATATGGGAAAGGATTCGGTTGAGCCTTTTCTCACTTTTAAGAATAAACATACCATTCTGTTGGCACTAACTTCAAACGAAGGCGCTTTTGATTTCCAAACAAAAAATGTTGGGGAAGAAGAATTGTACAAGCAGGTTCTAAAAACTTCTAAGGGTTGGAACAATTCTGAAAATTTGATGTATGTAGTGGGAGCCACTAAAGCTGAGTATTTGGCTGACATTCGTAAAATCATTCCCAAGAGTTTTTTGTTGGTCCCCGGGGTTGGCGCACAGGGCGGAAACTTGG
>JBEBRF010000096.1:0-8874 GCA_040394975.1 Aequorivita soesokkakensis | reverse complement strand
ATAGGGATTACATCCAAATTTTTTTAAATCACGAGAAGCATTATTTGTTCTATAATCCTTGAATAAAGTGGAAATATCCCTACAGGAAAAAGGAGTCTCTATTTCCTGATTGCCTTTCACAAATACCTTTGACGCAGGCTCGACCTTGCGCATTCGAAAGTATGGGTTTAAGCATACCATTTCTATGGTCAGACCCTACCGTTTTCCCGATCGCACTAAATACCTTTATTAAAATTTAAAGGATATGCGAATCATTCGTTTTCTACAACGCTATCAAAAAAGCATTACGGTGATTACTTCCTATTGCTTTATATTGTTATTCCTATACGCCGCGGTCAGTAAACTCCTCGACTTTGAGACCTTTACCGTTCAATTGGCACAGTCGCCCCTGCTTAGTGCCTATGCAGGTGTTATCTCGTGGGCGGTACCAGGAATAGAGATTCTCATTGCATGTTTATTAATTTTCGAACGTTTTAGGATCCTCGCACTTTATGCCTCCTTTACCCTAATGGTGATGTTTACGGCCTATATTTTTATCATTCTTAACTTCTCTGACTTTATCCCCTGCTCCTGCGGTGGGGTGCTGGAAAAACTTAGTTGGACGCAACACCTTATTTTCAATCTATTTTTTATTATACTGGCGGGGGTGGCGGTCTTTTTTGCGGGCAGGTATAGACAAAAAAAGACCCTGCTTTTGCTGGCCACCCTTACTATTATTGGGATAAGTATCGTGGCCTTACTGTTTGCATTTTCAGAGAAGAAGATGCATCGGAATAATGCGTTTCAGAGGAGGTATCCCCATCAACAGGCGTACAAAGTAAACCAATTAGATATAAAATATAATTCTTATTATTTCGCCGGTATTAGTGCAGATAGCATTTATTTGGGAAATACAACAGCCCCCTCCCATATTTTAAGTATTGGCTTAAAGAGTTATGACACCGCACAACGTTCAATACAATTACATGATGACGCGATTTCCTTGCGCTCCCTTAAGACCATCGTAGCGGACTCCGTTTTCTATTCATGGGACGGCAGTATTCCTGCTGTCTTTAAAGGCAAAACTAAAAATTTTAGTGCCACAAGAAGTATTACAACAGGTATGCCTTTTCTTAGGGCTGAGTATATCGATATCGATCAATTTGCCGTACGGGTATTTGATAATACAACCACCAAAAATGTTCTTGGAAAACTTTCTTTAAAGGATTCAATATTGCCAACGCTTTATCCATATCTTTTAACCGCCAACAGCGATCCCTTTTTTGACACGGACGGTCTCTTACTTTACAACCAACAGCTACAAAAGGTTGTTTATGTATACTTCTACAGAAATGAATTTGTTGTCGCTGACCGTAATTTTTCATTAGACTATATAGGTAAAACTATAGATACCATTTCGTATTCCCAACTCGACGTTCACAACATTGCTTCGAAGCAACACAGGAAGATGGGAAAAAATCCAATTTTCGTGAATTTACGAGCTGCTACTTATGGGAATTATCTTTTTATACAGAGTGATAGGTTAGGAAAATTTGAACAAGAAGAAGTTATAAAATCCGCTTTTATAATTGATGTCTACAATCTCAAGGAAAATACATATGTATTCAGCTTTTATCTATACCATCAAGGTCACAGTAAACTAAATGAATTTATGGTAGCAGGGAACAAATTGTTTGCATTGGTAAACAATTATTTGATAACCTATAAACTAGAGGAATCTGAATTTTTTATAACCCAAGAGTAAAGAGAATACTACGTAGTTAGAGGGGTGAGACCGAAAACCTCTAGAAAAGAGTAGGTCACAATAAGTAATTTTCAAAATTTTAATATGATGAAAAACATGAGAAACAAATTACTGTTGCCATTATTGGCAGTAGTAGTAGCAGTTGGCAGTGCATTTGCAAGCCAAGTAGAAACAACGGAGAATACACTCGTGGAATGGGGGCATTATAAAACCAATATTCCCTGCGACACGACGGTTCTTTGTGGAACGAGCGGAATTCCAGGATGTCTTGCTCCGAATGGCCAAGAAGCCAAACGTATGGTTGGCAGTAGCTGCACCATACCACTTTTTAGATTAAATTAATCTACTGAAGTGAGAGAAAAAAGAGGCTGGCAAAAATTGCCAGCCTCTTTTAATTTATTTTGACCATCCATTCAGGCGCTGGTAGGCCTTTCAAATAAAAATCATACCAATCCATAATTTTGTAAGTAAGATCTTCTTGATTTGCGGGACTTGAAATATCATGCCCCTCATCAGGATACAATAACATAATGTGTTCTTTTTCCAGTTTCCTAAGGGCAAGATAAAATTCAAGATGTTGTTCCCAATTCACGTTGCTGTCTTTTTTGCCCGCCCATCCAAGAAAAGGGGCAGAAATGTTCTGCGCAAAATTAATAGGCGAATTGCGATTATAAGCTTCGGGGATATTAAAATAGGTATCCCCCATTCGCCATTGCTGGCGTTCAAAACGTGTATATTGGGGTCGGTCCCATATCCACGACATAGAGAGATAAAAACTCAACAAATTGCTTGCACCTGCTCCTGCAACAACCGTTGCAAACCTATCGGTTTGGGTTAGGATAAACATACTCTCATATCCCCCAAAGGAATGTCCATAAAGACCTATCTTTTCTTTATCAATATATTTTCTATCAGCCATGGTGTCTAAACCTTCCAGTACACAATCAAGCGCAGAAATTCCAGGATCCCCTATTTCATACACAATATCAGGAAGAAAGACAAAGTACCCGCTAGTTGTAAAGTTTGAAATACCGAAACCGATTCGGGAGTGTAGAGTGGGATTATAATAATTGTGAAAATCCTTTGATTGTATTTCGTATATCGAAACTATCATTGGATATTTTTTCGTAGGATCAAAATTTGACGGATAGTATAGAATACCTTTTAATGGCGCTCCCTTAGGGCTTTCAAATTTAACGAGTTCTTCTTTGCCCCATTGATAATCGAAGTGTTGTGGATTGGATTGATAGACCATTTGCTCTTTTCCTGTTTTCAAATCCTGAACCATAAGCTTTGGTGGATTGTCATAGGTCTCTTGGGAATAAATAACAGTTTTTCCATCCCCAGACTTTCTTAAATTAGAATAAAGCACTTTACCATATACCAGGGGTTCTATACCACCCATTCGGGAGTATGCTACAAATCCGGTGCTCCCATTTTCGATATTTTGTACCCTCAAGATAACACCAATTCCTAAATCTACGCTATTGCTGGAATGTCTTTGACTAAATTTTGACCTTATCACAAAATCCTCTGTCGTCAAATGAAAACGGAATTGTTGATTTGTTTCTTTTCCATTTGTGACTCTATTGGCTTTTGAGCCATCTGGGGTTATCAACCAAATATCATAACCGTCATAGAGTGCGACCTCTTTTTCATTTTCACTCCAAATTGGAGGACCATAGGCTCCTTTTGGAATTTCCTTGTTCAATGATTCCGCAAAGGAAGTAGGCAGATTAATTGTAAGGTTAATTAAAGTATCTTTTTTTGCATCATATAAGTACCAATGATTTTCCTTGAAATAAGTTAGATAACGGCCCGACGGAGATACTGTAGAGCTCAATGTATAAAAATTGTCGAGAATTTTTTTATGTGTTCCATCATCTACATTATAAACACTAATTGGAGAGGGCATATCCTTATCCCAAGCAGCCATAATGTTTTCCTTGATGCCATAGGAATAGGCGAACTCCCCTTGCTCTCCAAAAACTCCCATAGGTGCTTCTTCGGTGCCAAGTATATTAAATTTATTTCCTTCTTTGTTCCATGCAATTGTAAAGGACGTTTTTGGATAATAGTTTTGAATTGATTGCGCTGCTGGATAAACAAATTCATCTTTGGTATTCCAGATTTCTACACTTTTATTGTCTACAGTTTTTTCCTTTTCGATCATTACCCCCAGCTTTTCTGCTTGAAAAAAAAGTTTTTTGCTATCTGAGGAAAAGAGATAGGGCGTTCTATATATGTTTGAAACTGATAGATTTTTTTCTTGTGTCCTAAACTTTTGTATTGCTAAACTATCCTCCAACTTTTGCCACCAGAATATATCATTCACGTTTCCATTTTCTTCCCAAAATGCCATTCCTCGGCTATCTGGTTGCCATTCCATTTTTGCAGTATGGGGCGTTACGGTAAGTGTAGAATGCACACTCCCTTTGAGCAAGTTGAATACTATTATACTATTTACATCCTGATGCTTTTGAATTAAGGCAATTTTGGAACCGTCGGGGGAATAAGCGTAAAACGCTACCCCATTAAAAATTTTGTCTCTATTACCATCCAAATCTTTGATAACCAACAACCCATTATTACTCCTTTCCTCCCTTTGTAAATATGCCAAATATTCATTTGATGAAGCGAACTGATAGCTTTGTACGTTGGATATTAATTTTCTTTTTTCGTTGCGGAAATCTATTAATGTCATATTGGCGTTGAAATCCAAAGTAGCGAACCACTTTCCCTTGGCAGAAAAATTGTTGAGATAACAACTGTCGATTACAAATTTTTTGGAAGCTTGGGTATTCTGTACAACTATTTGGTAGGCTCTGTTATCCTTTGCAAGGCCGTAGCTAACCCATTTCCCATCGTAAGAAAGTTTGTTGGGCAACATCGTTTCCCATTGGGAATAATCACTAGGTTCAAGCTTTTTGCCCCCCTGCCCCCATACAGGGCAGGAAAGACAAAAAAGAATGAAAAAAACTACCTGTTGTGTGCTAATCCAAATGTGTTTATTTGCAGGTAAACTTACTTTCTTCATCAGTATCCGGGGTTTTGTGGTAAAAGATTGGGATTCAGCAACAGTTCCTTTTCCGGTAAGGGAAAAAGTCGATCGGTTGCGTTCCATCCCGGTTTTGAGCCAAGCACATTGTCTAGATTCCCCGTTCTCTTTAGGTCGAAGAATCGATGGCCGTGTTCGGTAAATAATTCAAACCTTCGTTCCTGTAAAATAGCTGCAAGGAGTTCGTTTTGGGAAGATGCTAGGGTTTCTCCCAATCCTGCCCGTATCCTTATTTTATTGAGATCGGCCTGTGAACCTGTAATATTGCTAAGTTGAGCCCTTGCCTCTGCCCGTATTAAATACTGTTCGGCCATACGGAACACAATAGCGTATTCATCGGTATTGGTTTCGCCCAGTCCAATTTTATACTTAAAGGGAAAATAGAATGTTTGTGTGCCATCAGAAACTTCGCCCACCCATTGTTCTTTCCTGAGGTCCCCACTTTCAAAATCATCAACCAATTCACTGTTCAGCACCCTTGCAGATGGTGGCGTAAACAAAATGATGAAGGTTTGTGCCTCATTGGTGGGAAGTCCTTCAATATTGGGAGAAAACTGCCAAAGTGTGGAAAGACTTGTCTTTTTAAATACATTTTGGATTTCCGTTTCCCAACCATTGTTTTCAATTACTTCGGTGGCGTATTGTTCCGCCAAAGCCCATTGCTGGGTATAGAGATAACAACGCGCCAATAATGCCGCGGCCACATATTTGTTTGGCCTCAGATGTTCCCCACTCATATCCGTAACAGGCATAAAGTCGTAAGCCGTTAATAAATCGGCAATAACCAAATCATAGACCTCATTTTCGGTTTGTTTGGAGGCAGATTTATTTTCAATATAGTTGGTGGTAGTGATATAGGGAATTTCACCGTAAAGGTTTAACAGGTAAAAGTGAACCATGGCGCGAACGAATAGGGCTTCTCCTGTGTATAATTCACGTTCCTCCGGTGAGAAATACGCTGATCCGGCCACTCCTTCAATAATGGCATTGGCGCCGTATATAATTGAGTAGCTAGTATTCCAAATATCCGAAATGGCGTCATCGCTAGGAATAAGATTGTTTTTAAAAAAAGGCTCATCCCCCAGCCCAAAATCACTTACATAGATGATTTCATCGGCATAATTTCCGAGAATATTTGACATCCCATTTGGCATACCCGTCAACAATACTTTATCCCTTAGGCTGGCATAAAGGCTCACCATTGCGGCCTCTACTGTTTTGGTCTCTGTAAATACCGTTTCCCCGCTCAATAAATGATTGGGCGTATTCACCTCCAAAGGTTCACAGGAAAATAGAAGAAAGAGGAGCAAAAGAGGCAGTGCTCCGCTTACTGATAGTTTTGATTTTTTATAAAAGTTTTTCATGATGTTTATATTTGATTAAAGTTTGAATTCAACGCCCAGGGAAAGCAATTTCAGCGGGGGAAGGTCGCCGTATGCCAAGGTTTCTGGATCAGGACCTAAATAATCCGTAAATGTGAGCAGGTTTTGCCCCCTCAGAACGATGCGGCAGTCCAAACCGTTGGACGTTGTATTGGGCACCCTAAAGGAAAGTGCTATATTTTTAAGACGCACATAGGAGGCATCGCCCACGGAGGCGGTTGAGTTATAATAATTTTGATAGGCCAAATAGACCTCATTATTGTACCCGGCAGAAAATTGTTGGGTTGGGGCATTATCACCCGGTTCTTGCCAATGATCCAAAATCTCTACAGGTTGATTGGCCATGGTTCCGGGAAATGGATTGGTTGAGAAATAATTCCGAGCCTTTTGTTTTACGAACTGAAAGAGAAAATCAATCGAAATGTTCCTATATGTAAGGGAGTTTTGAAGCCCACCGAAGTACCTTGGCCCCGTATGTACCATTGCAGTCCTATCTGCTGGACTATTTATTATACCATCCCCATTTACATCCTCGAAAGTATACGTTCCACTTTGTGGATCGACCCCAGTATTTTGGTACAACAACAAAATATCCAACGGCTCGCCCACTACATATTGATTGGAATAGGTTGAGGCTTCAAGGTTGGGAAAGGACAGCAGCTTATTTCGGGGAACGGTAAGGTTGATCGCCGTTGACCACTCAAAATTGGCCGAGCTGAGGTTAAGGGTATTAAGTTCGAGTTCCAATCCCGTATTTTGCACGGTTGCATTTAAGTTTGATTGGATGGAAGGAAAACCCGTAGTTCCCGGCAAGGGAATACCGACCAATTGGCTGGAGGATCTATTTCTATAATAAGATGTAGTAAAATGGACCCTATCCTTAAGGAAGCCAAGTTCCAATGCGGCTTCCAGCTTTTTATTGGTTTCCCATCCAAAATTTGGATTGTAGAGCTGCACTGGTTGTAGTGCGGGTATACCTTGATAAAAGAGACCACTGGTGCCATAGGTATCCAAAAACCCATAATTTCCTATTTGGTCATTGCCGGTGGTACCATAACTTCCACGAAGCTTTCCTAGGCTTAGGAAGGGCAATTTCTCCTTAATAAAATCTTCTTCCGAAAAAATATAGGCTACACCCACCGCTCCAAAATTGGCATATTGTTTACCGGGGCCAAATCGACTGGAACCGTCGCGCCTTGCGGTAAGGTTGAGGATATATTTATGGTCCCAATTAAAGTTGATGCGTCCGAATAAGGCCCTATAGCGATATTCTTCCTCCGTATTTGCTGCAATCAAAAGATCGGCAGCCGCTGCAGGGTTATAGATAAGACTGTTGCTTGAAAAGTTACTGGCAAACCATAATGCGCTCGTTCTTTTATCATTTTGCACACTGGCACCTACTAGGACATCAAGTACGCCCTTAGCAAAGTTTACGTTATAGTTTAGCTGTGGCTCAACAATGTAGGAACTCAATTTTCCTTGGTTAAGGATCAGCAAGGAATAACTGCTGTCCAAGCCATAGGCAGGGTCGTAGAGGGTGTTTGGAGCTGTACGGGTTTCAACTAAATCCGTACTGTAATAGCCAAGATTGGTCTTAAGCTCAAAATTATTAAAGGGACGATAGTACATTACACTATTTGCCCGTAGATAATTGCCGTCTGATCGGTAGGCACCATTGAGGGCTGCCAATGGATTGTCAAAGGTGCTATTTTCCCAATTCAAGTTGCCACTATCATCATATAGTGACGGTGCATTTGGCGGAAGTATCAATGCTTCTCGAACAAAATTGGTTGGAGGAAGGTTGTTATCATCAACCAAATAGTTACCGCTTAGCTGTATTCCAAATTTATCATTGGGAGCGGTATGGTTAAGATTTACAAGCGCTGAACCTTTTTTATTCTTAAAGTCACCGGGAAGCACCGTGGTCTGTTCCTCATAGCCTCCACGAACCAAAAACCGGGTATGCTCTCCCCCGCCCTGCACCGAGGCATTTGCGGTAGTAAAATAGGCCGTACCACCCAATAATACTTTTTGCCAATCGGTATAACGATTTTGGTCCCACGTACCGTTAATATCATAGGCAAAATCAGGATATTCGGTTATGCCATCATTGGAAAAGGCTTCGCGGCGCATGGCCAGATACTGTTCGGTATTCAGTAAATCCAAATTCCTATCAATTTTTCCCATTCCAGTACTCATGCTCAATTGGAATTTAGTTTCCCCTGCTTTTCCTTTTTTGGTTGTTATCAATACCACTCCGTTAGCACCCCTTGAACCGTAAATTGCGGTGGCGTCTGCATCCTTAAGTACTTCAATACTTTCAATGTCGTTTGGGTTTATTCCATTTAGAGGGCTTTGTGGCACACTTCCCAGCACGGTAGATACAGTGGTGTTTCCCAACGACTGCGAAGGATACGGCACCCCATCCACAATATATAAAGGTTCACTCCCATCGGCACGGATGCTGTTGCGACCGCGGATTCGCACCGAAAACCCACCGCCCGGCATCCCAGTGTTCTGCACGATGTTCACCCCTGCCATCCTACCCTGCATAGCGGCAAGTGGATTGGAGACGGGCTGGTTCTCGATTTCAGCAGCGGTAATGCGGGTGATACTTCCTGTTTTCTCCCTATCTGAAACTTTGTAGTAGCCTGCATTGATTACTACTTGATCCAAAGCTGTGGCATCCG